>JAKSQG010000042.1 GCA_024404275.1 Clostridia bacterium
GCCGCCGTCACCGCGGCGATCTTCCGCTCATTCCAACGCATAGACCTTGCCCACATGGTCGCGGAAGGCCATGTCCACCCGGATATCCCGCTGCGGCTCGATGCCGCATTGGCGCAGGATACCGCACACCACGGTATACGCCAGGTCGGGCGTGTTGTTTTCGCCGCTCAGATGACCCAGCACCGCATGGCGCACGCCGGTATCGTACAGGCTGCACAAAGCGGCGCCGCAGGCTTCGTTGCTCATGTGTCCTTTATTGGAAAGAATGCGCCGCTTGAGCGCCAGATTATAATGCGGATTGGCCTGAAGCATGCCCACATCGTGGTTGCTTTCCAGCAGCACCAGATCGGCCCCCTGCAGCGCCTGCAGCGTATCCTTGCGGAAGACGCCGATATCGGTGGCGGTGGCCACAGAGCGGCTGCCGCAGTGCACGCGGTAGCCCACCGGGGCGGCGGCATCGTGGGAGATGGCATAGGGCTCAATATAAAAATCGCCCAAATAAAAGCTGCCGTCAAACTCCCTGCGGCAGCCGGGCGGAACGGTGCCCACCGGGCGTTCCATCGCCGCCCACGTGGGGGCGTTGGCGTACACGGGCAGATGATATTTGCGGCTTAAAATGCCCACGCCCTTGATGTGGTCGCTGTGCTCGTGTGTGACCAGCACGGCGGAAAGCGTCTATGGCAATACACCGATGGAGGTGAGGGCATCCGCCACGGCTTTGCCGCTCATGCCGGCGTCAATGAGCAGACGCGTATCGCCCGCGCCCACAAAAAGGGCGTTGCCGCTCGAGCCGGAATACAAGGGACAGAATGTAAACTGCATGACAGGGTTTTTTCCTTTGTTAAAGGCTTGTTTAAGGCTTGTTAAGACTGAAAAAAGGCATCGTTGCGGCTTATTATAGCATAGGGCACCCCCGCTGTCAAAACGGGGGATTTTGCCCGCGGCACTTGCATCACCGGCGATTAAGTTGTAAACTGAAAGGGCTATTTCCAAGGAGGAAACCCATGACCGAAAACGAAATGCGCCCTGTTATGGCGCGCAACATCGCCCGCCTGCGCAAGCAGCTGGGCATGACGCAGGCGGAGCTGGCCGAAAAGCTCAGCTACAGCGACAAGACCGTCTCCAAATGGGAAAGGGGCGAAGGCCTGCCCGACCTGGTATCCGCCGCCCATCTGGCCGAGATCTTCGGTCTGCCGCTGGACGCGCTGCTGCGGGATGAAAATGCCGAAGCCGCTGTATTTGATGAGGAAGCCGCAAAAGCGCAGCGGAACGCGCGCCGGAAGCTGATCTTGCTGTTATCGGTGGGGCTGTGCGTGCTGGTCTCTGTGCTGGCGTATTTTGCCCTCAGGCTGCTGCTGCCTTCCTTTAACCGTGCGTGGCTGTGCTTTTTGTACGGCGTCCCCGCGGCAATGATCGTTTGCATCGTGTTTACCTGCATCTGGTGGAAAAATCTGCTGCGGCTGGCCGCCATCAGCGGGCTCATATGGAGCATTGCCGCCTGTGTGCACATCACTTTTCCGGTATCACCGGTGTGGCTCATCTATGTGGTCGCCGCGGTGGTGCAGATGCTTTTTATCGCGTGGTTCCGTCTTTTGCATGTTCGCCGTATTGATCGGGCAGAAAGGGATAAAAAATGATTCGTGCCGCGTTATTTGATATGGATGGTCTTTTGTTTGATACCGAAAACCTGCACAACCTTGTTCTGGCCCGTCTGGGGGACGAATACGGTGCGCCCGTGACCTTTGAGATGCTGCTGGACATGCTGGGCACCAACGAGGATGCCTGCAGCATCTACCTCAGGGAGCGTTATCCCTTCCTTGACACCGCCGCCTTCTGGGCCGATTTTCACCGCGGCATTGAGGAATATGTCCGTGCGAACGGCATGCCCATCAAGACCGGCGCGAGGGAGATTCTGGACGCCTTGCGGCAGCACGGCATCAAGACGGCGCTGGTCACCTCCAGCCAGACCTCGGACCTGGAATGCTACATGGGGCTCAGCGGCTTCGGGGAGTGCTTTGACGTGTTTGTAACGGGCGATATGGGGCTGAAAAGCAAGCCCGAACCCGATGTGTACCTGCGCGCCGCCGAAAAGCTGGGCGTGTCCATCGGGGACTGCGTGGTCTTGGAGGATTCCCTCGCCGGTCTCACCGCCGGACGCCGCGCCGGCGCCACCACCATCATGGTACCCGACATCAAGCCCTACGCCGGTCCCTTTGTGCCGGTGACCGACCATGTGGTGCCCACCCTGCTGGAAGCGCGCGACCTGATATTGGAGAAGCTCTGATGGCGGTCGCGATCATCTGTGCCGGCAGGCTCCGGGAAAAATACTGGCAGGACGCGGCATCGGAATACGTAAAGCGCATGTCCCGCTACAACAAAACAGAGATCATCGAGGTGGCCGACCAGCCCGAAACGGAGGGCGACAAGGCCATGAAAAAAGAGGGCGAAGCCATGCTGAGCCACGTGAAGCCCGATGACTTTGTGGTGGCGATGTGCATTGAGGGCAAGCAGATGGACAGCGTGGAGCTTTCCCGCCTGTTTGAAAAGAAAGCACTGACGGGCGGCCGCACGGTGTTTATCATCGGCGGCTCTTTGGGGCTCAGCCCCGAGGTCAAAGCCCGCGCCAACGAACGGCTCAGCATGAGCCGCATGACCTTTCCCCATCAGCTGGCACGCGTCATGCTGCTGGAGCAGATCTACCGGGCGCACAAGATCCTTTCCGGCGAGAGGTATCACAAATAATGGTTATTTCGTCTTTGCGGCTGCAGGATTTTCGCAGCTATCACGGTCTGCTGCTGACGCCGCCGGGGGGCATCACGGTGTTTGTGGGGCCCAACGGCACCGGCAAGACCAACCTGCTGGAAGCGGTACATTTGTGCTGTCTGGGGCGTTCCCACCGCGTAACGCAGGATAAGGACATGATCAAAAACGGCTGCCCCACCGCCGCCGTGCAGATCAAGGCGGTGCGAAGCGACGGCACCGACGAGGTGGGCATCCGCCTGTTTGCGCCGTAGCAGCAAAAACGCAAGGTGATCTACATCAACGGCAAAACGGCAGGACGCACCGGCGAACTGATGGGGCATGTGACCTGCGTGATGTTTTCGCCATAGGATCTGGACATCTGCCGCGGCGCGCCGCAGGGACGCCGCCGCTTTACCGATATGCTGCTGTCGCAGTGCGGGGCGGGGTATTATTACGCGCTGCAGCGCTATAACACCGCCCTGAAGCAGCGCAACGCCCTTTTGCACGACATTCAAAAGGGTGCTTCCGCCACGCAGCAGCTGGACGCGTGGGACGCGCAATTGGCTGCCGCCGCCGCGCCGGTGGTCAAAGCCCGGCAGTATGCCGCGCAGCAGCTGGACAAGCTCGCCCGCGGGCACTACGGCTATATCTCGGGACGCGATGAAGAAGTCTTTTCGCTGCGGTATGAATCCTGTCTGGCGGAGAGCATCAACCCCGAGGAGGACCTGCTGCGCCTGCTGAAGGAGGGGCGCGGGGAGGACATCCGCCGCGGCACCTCCTGCACGGGACCGCACCGGGATGACCTGCTGCTCGAATTGCAGGGGCATGACATGAAAGCCTTTGCCTCGCAGGGGCAGATGCGCACGGCGGTGCTGTCGCTGCGGCTGGCGGAGCTGGACCTGCTGACCGAACGGCAGGGCGAGGCGCCGGTGCTGCTGCTGGACGATGTATTGAGCGAACTGGACATCGGACGCAGGACAAGGCTGCTGGAACGCCTGAGCCACATTCAGACGCTGTTGACCTGTACAGACCTTTCCGACCTCGGCAGCGCCAAAGCCGACGCGATACTGAAGGTCAGACCCGGCGAGATCTCGGACTAAAAACAAAAAGGGGGGAGCGCGCGTGGGCGCGGCATTGTATCAGCTTTTCGCGCTCGGAGCGCGCTACCTGTTTATCATTCTGGCGCTGCTGGTGGTGCTGCGTGCCGCAAGGTCGCTGCTCCATGAGCATCACGAGCGTAAAAAAATACTCAAAAAGCTGCCCGACGCCGGCAAGGTGGGCGAGCTGCGCGATATCGAAACGGGCAGCTGCTACCCGCTGCCCCGTGAGGGCGTGCTGGGCGGCGGTCATGCCGCCGATGTGCGCATCCGCGGGCTGCGCCGCCGCACGGCGGATGTGGCTTTTGTGGATGGCAAGGGACTGCTCATCACCCCCTGCCGCCGCGGCACAAACATTCAGCTGGACGGTGAAGACATCGGACGCGGCGTATACGCCCTGCACAATTCCGTGCTGACCGTGGGAAACCGCCGCTTTCTGGTGCGCCTGTTTGCCGGTCTGAGCGTGCCGCGCAGCGTGCGCTGGCAGGCCGCGGCCGAGGAGGAGCTGTACGCCCCCGACAACCGGCTGACCGAGGGCATTGTCTTCTGCCCGCCCGTGTATGAGGAAACGGGCCCGCTGCCCGTCATGAACGCCCCGGTGTACGCCCCGCAGGCGTACGAAGCGCCGCAGTATGAGGAGGAAGAGCCGGCAGAGCCTGCCTTCCGCCGCAGACGCGCCGAGGGCAGTTATTACGACGCCGGCTCCTACACCGTGCAGGGGATGGATACCTCGGTGTACGACCCGGCCTCCTACACCGCGGAAGAACCCGGATATCCGACGGAGGAGGCTGTGTATCAGCCGCCTCAGTATCAGCCCGAAGAAGCCGTGTACACGCCGCCTGCTTATCAGGCCGAAGCACCCGTGTACACGCCGCCGCAGGAGAACACCGATACCCCTCCCCGCCGCAGAAGAAGCGAAAGGTGGAACTGACGATTGAAGCAAAAGAAGCGCCGCAACCCGATCGACCTGCTGACAGGCGTCATGCAGGTGTTCTTCTTTGCGGCCTTTTTTCTGCTGTTCCTCAAGGATTGGTCGGTGGAAGCCCTCGTCATGGCGTTTGCCGTGCCCGCGCTTTTGTACCTGACCGGCGCCGTGCTGCCGCGGCTTTTTCCCATGGATAAGCTGCTGCTGGCACTGATCAATTTTCTGTGCGCGCTGGGCATACTGCTGCAGTTCCGCTACTCTGCCTCGCGCGGCTTCACGCAAGCCTTCAACTATGCGCTGGGGCTGGTCGCCATGATCGGCTGCTCGCTGATGGTGCGCCACATCCGCAGCTGGAAGCTGCTGACCGTTCCCATGATGCTGGCATCCTGCGGTCTGCTGGCGCTGCCCTTTGTCTTCCGCGCCGCCAACGCCGGCAAGGGCGCCACCGCGTGGGTGGGCTTTGGCAGCATGACCATGCAGCCCAGCGAGCTGGTCAAGATCCTGTATGTGCTGATATTGTCCTTCCTGCTGTCCCGCCGCCGCGTGGTGACCTCGATGATCTTTATCGGCGTGATGCTGGGCTTTCTGGTATTGCAGCGGGACCTTGGCACGGCGGCTATCTATGCCGGCACGGGGCTGGTGCTTTTGTACGCCGCCACCCACAGCAAGCTGCTCACCGGCGGCATCCTCGCGGGCGCCGCGGGCGGTATCTCGGTCATGTACCTGCTGTTCAGGGACAGCTATTTTCTGACCGTGCAGAACCGCATCAACAACTGGCTGGACCCCTTTGCCACCTATGACAAGCTGGGCGGCGGCTATCAGATCGTGCAAAGCCTGATCGCCATCGCCAACGGCGGCTGGTGGGGCACGGGGCTGGGGCTGGGCAGCGCCGAAATGATCCCCGAATTCCGCACCGACTTTATCTTTTCCGCCCTGATGAACGAGTTCGGGCTGGTGTTTGCCGCCCTCATCCTGTGCGTGTACATGCTCATCGTGCTGCGCTCCGCCGACATCGCCCTGCGCTCCGCCTCCGCGTTCCACGCGCTGCTCTCGACCGCCTGCGCCGCCGCCTTTGCGCTGCAGACTTTCATCATCATCGGCGGCATCACCAAGCTCATCCCCATGACGGGCGTCACGGTGCCCTTCCTCAGCTACGGCGGCACCTCCATTGTCAGCTGCATGGCGCTGATGGGGCTCATTCAGGGCACGGCGGGGCTGAACGAACACCTTTTGAAGGAGGACCGCCGTCTGGCGGACACCCCTGGAGAGGGGGCTGCCCTGTGAAAAAACTGCGCCGGTGCATCCGCCTGATTGCGCTGATACTGACCCTGCTGCTGCTGGTGCCCATGGGGTATTCCGCCTACTCGCTGGTGGTATACGGAACACGGTGGCGCACCAGTGAATACAACACCTATCTGCGGTCGCAAAAATCCGCCGTCACGGCAGGCAGCATCCTGGACCGCAGCGGCGTGGTGCTGGCTTCCACCGGGGAGGACGGCAACCGCACCTATGCCGCCGATGCGGCGGTGCGCTCCGCCATGGTACACGTGGTGGGCGACAGTCGCGGCAACATCAAAAACGCCGTCGAAAGCTTCATGACCGAGTACCTGTACGGGCTCAAAATGTCCTTTACCGAACGGCTGACGCAATTGGCGCGAAACGGCACCCTCCGGGGCGATACCATCACGCTCACCTGCAGCAGCGAACTGTCCGCCTACGCGGCGTCGCAGTTCCCCAAGGGCAAAAGCGGCGCCATCGTGGTGATGAACTACAAAACGGGCGAATTGATCGTGCTGGAATCCTTCCCCAATTACGATCCCACCACCACCGCCCGGGTCAGCAGCCTCATGGCGCTCAACCATGCCACACGCTGGCTGTCCGCCCCCGGCAGCACCTTCAAGATCGTCACCCTCGCCTCCGCCCTGCAGAACCTGCCGGGTGTCACGACCCGCACCTTTCAGTGCAGCGGACTGGTCGATTTCGGCTCCTCCCTGCGCATGGTGAGCGATTACGGCGGGGGGGCGCCACGCACGCTGTCCCTGCGCGCCGCCTTTCTGAAAAGCTGCAACTCCACCTTTTCCATGCTTGCCTACGATCTGGGCGACAGCCGGCTGCGTCAGACAGCGGCGGATTTCGGCATCGGCGACGATTTTACCTTCCGCGACCTGGTGGTGGAAAACAGCAGCTTTGCCAACAGCTCCGCCCCCCTGCTCGGCGCCGACCTCGGCTGGACAGGCGTGGGGCAGAACGAGCTGCAATTGACCCCCCTGCACATGTGCATGATTGCCTCCGCCGTCGCCAACAAGGGCGTCATGATGGAGCCGCGGCTGCTGCTCAGGGCCGAAACAGCGCTGGGCAATATGCGCACAGGCTATGAAGCCAAGGTGTACAAGCGTGTGCTGAGCGCCGAGGTGGCGCAATAGGTCAGCGACGCCATGCGTCTGGTCGTCACCGACGGCACGGGGCGCAACGCCAACATCAGCGGTCTGGATATCCGCGGCAAAACGGGCACCGCCGAACTAGACAACAGCGAGATCGACAACAGCTGGTTTGTGGGCTTCATCAACCGCGACGACATGCCCTTTGCCGTGTGCGTGGCCGTTGAAAAGGGCGGCACCGGCGGCACGACCGCCGCCCCCATCGCCCGTCACATCTTTGCATGGATCCGCGACCACGCGGCAACTTTGTCAGAAAAGTGACGGAGCCCCGCCCTTCATTGACATCAAATTCAGCATAATGGTAAGATTATGCTGAATTTTTTTGTGGGAAGAAAGGCGTGCTTGTATGACGGAAAAGAAAGTCGCCCTGGTGGCAGGCGGGTCCTCCGGTCTGGGAAAGGCCGTGGCGGAATGCCTGGCGCAGAAGGGCTTTGTCACCTACGCGGGAGCACGTTCTTTTGCCAAAGGGACCGCGGCGCCCGCGGGCTGCAAGGCGGCTGTGCTGGATGTGTCCGATGAGGTCAGCGTTGCAAACGCCGTGGACGGCATCATCGCCGCCGAAGGGCGCATCGATGTGCTGGTCTGCTGCGCCGCCAGCTTTACCATGTCTCCCATGGAGGAATTGCCCATCGATACCCTGCGGGACATGATGAATGTCAACTTTCTGGGCATGGCTCGCTGCGTGCAGAAGGTCATGCCGCTCTTCCGCGCGCAGGGCGGCGGGCATGTGATTTTGTTTTCCTCGCTCAACGGCCTGTTCTCCATCCCCTTCCAGGGGGCGTACAGCGCCACCAAGCACGCTGTCGAAGCGTATGGCGAGGCACTGAGTCAGGAGGCACGCCGCTTTGGCGTCAAGGTCACCGTGGTGGAGCCCGGCGATTGCCGCGGCGGCAGTCAGAAGTACCGCCTGACGCATCTGAACGCGGGTTCGCCCTACAAGGCCGCCTTTGAAAACGGCACCTCTAAAATTCATCACGATGAGAGCCACGGCCTCAAGCCCGAAACGGTCGGGTTTGCGGTGGCGCGGGCGGCAATGAAAAAGCATCCGCCCATGCGCATGAAGGTCGCCTCCATCGATCAGCGGGCCGCCGCGTGGCTGCACCGCTTCCTGCCCGGCAACCTGTTCAACCGCATCATGACGCTGTATTATCATGCGTAAGCCCATTGCTTTCACCCGGTCGCAGAAATGCGACCTGCTGCGTGCCCGCCCCACCTTTGAAGAGATGTTTGACGTCCTCTGCTCCGACCGGGCGGCGACCGCCGCCGTGTGGCTGGAGCACGGACGGGAAAGCCATTACACCTACGAGGAGTTCCGCAGCCGTGTGCTGCAGTGCGCCGCCCGCATCCGGGACGCACGCATTGCCGAAGCCGGCAGCTGGGTGGCGCTGTGCGCCGAAAACAGCCCCGACTGGCCTGTGCTTTTCTGGGCGCTGCTGGCGGCGGGATTGAAGCCTTTGCCCCTGCCCGTATCGGCGCCGCCGCGGCTCAAAAACCGCCTGCTGACCCTGGCAGGCGCCGCCGCCGTCATCTGTACCGACAGCCGCGGGCTGCTGCCCGCCCTTCGCCGCTGCACACCGTAGGAGCTGACCCACGGCCCCTTCAGCCGCGGCTTTGAGCCGCACTGGTCCAACCGCATCGCCCTGTGCAGCGCCGATTGCTGCCATGTGTATGTGTACGATGGCCGTGCCGTCTGCCGGCAGGTCATTGACCTGATCGAATGCCGTGCCGGACGCACCCTGACAAGGGAAGAGCTTGGACCGCAGCGCGCCCTGTGCCTGTTGCCGTTTTCGGACAGCTTTGCGCTGCTGGACGGCATCATCGCCGCCCCCATCATGGGCTTTGTGCCGCTCTACGCCGAAGGGCGCACGGCAGAGGCGCTCTTTGCGGGCGGACGGCGGATGAAAGCAGAGCTCATCTGTGCCTCCCCGGCGCAGCTGAACGCCTTTTTATGCCCCGCCGCGGCAAGGCAGGCATTGCTGCCCGCCCCCCGCAGACGGCCGCTCGAAAGCGCTGCCCGCTTTTCGCTCTTTCTGCAAAGGCTGCTGCCCGAAGGCGGCATGAGCATTGCCCGTCACACGCTCAATGAATGGCCGGCGCGCCGCCTGCTGGGCACCGCCTGCCGTCAGGTCACGCTGTGCGGCGGCTCTCCTGCCCCCGACGCCCTGCGCTATGCCGTGTCACTCGGCTACGGCATTGCCTACGCCTGCGGCTGCACCGAAAGCGGCATCACCCTGTATGACGGCTCCATGGACCCCGACGCGCGCCTTGCCCCCTGCAGCGGCCGCCCCCTTGGCGATGTCAGCTGCCGCGTCAGTGAGGAGGGCGAGCTGCTCATTACCGGCCCCGTCCTGTGCACCGGCACCTTGGCGGACGGCCTGCTGACCCCCCTGCCCATGGGCGGCGGCAAACCCTTTTCCACCGGCAAAAAAGCGCACTTTGACGCCCGCGGACGGCTGCACATCACAGGCGGCATTCCCCGCGGAACACGCGTCTGAACATAAAACCCCCTATTTCCATTCAAAGGAGGAAGACCATGTCCATCGAATCCATCGAAAAAGAGGTACTCGGCTTTTTTGCCGAAGCCCTCTCCATCTCGGAGCCCATCTCTCCCACCGCGCATTTCATCAACGATCTGGGCGGCGACAGCCTGCAGATGCTCACCATCATGATGCGCATCGAAGAAACCTACGGCGTGCTGCTCAGCGAGGATGACACCACCGCCATGACCTGCGCCCGCGATGTGGCGCGCATGGTTGCCGCCCGCATGGGCAGCGAAGCCGAGGATGTGCCCGCCCCCGCCGCGGCGGCGTCCGCGCCTGTCAAGCCCATCACGCGCTTTGAGGACACCCCCGAGCATCACTACCTCGAGGAGCGCAAAAAGGGCCTGCACGGCGAGAATCCCTATTTTGTCTGCCATGAATCCCCGCTGAAGGATACCTCCCTGATGAACGGTCAGGAAGTGCTCAACTTCGGCTCCTACAACTATGCCGGCATGTCCGGCCGCCCCGAGACCATTGAAGCCGCCATCGAGGCCACCCGCAAGTACGGCACCTCCGCCAGCGGCAGCCGTCTGCTGGGCGGTGAAAAGAAGCTGCATCAGGAGCTGGAAAAGGCCATTGCCGAATGGAAGCACACCGAGGACGCCGTGGTGCTGGTCTCCGGCCACGCCACCAACGTGACCATCGTGGGCAACTTCTGCGGCAAGGGCGACCTGATCGTATACGACGCGCTGGCGCACAACTCCATCCACGAGGGCTGCCGCATGAGCGACGCCGTGTGCAAGGCCTTCCCGCACAACGATGTCAACGCGTTGGAAGCCATTCTGAAGCAGCAGCGCAACAACTTTGCCAAGGTGCTCATCGTCATTGAAGGCGCCTACAGCATGGACGGCGATATCGCCCCCGTGCCCGAGATCGTGGCCATCAAAAAGCGCTACGGCTGCTTCCTGATGGTGGATGAGGCGCATTCCGCCTGCGTGCTGGGTCCCACCGGCGGCGGCGTGGATGAGTACTTTGGTCTGCAGCCCGATGACATCGATATCAAGATGGGCACCCTGTCCAAGGGTCTGGGCACCTGCGGCGGCTACCTGGCCGGACGCCATTGCATGATCGAGTATTTCCGTTATCAGCTGCCCGGCTTTGTGTTCTCCGTGGGTATGGCGCCGCCTCTGGCCGGTGCGTGCCTGGCGGCCGTAAAGCTGCTGCAAAACAATCCTTCCATCATGGAAGACCTGCACCGCAACATTGAGCTGTTTGTCTCCGAGGCGCACAAGCGCGGTCTGGATACCTGCCTGGCTGCCCACACCGCCATCATTCCCGTGCTGATCGGCAATGATGAGGACGCCTTTGAGCTGTCCGTCGCGCTGGGCAAGAAGGGCGTGTTTGTGCCCCCGGCCGTGTATCCCGCCGTGCCCCGCAATTCCGCGCGCCTGCGCTTCTGCGTGGTCAGCGATCACAAGCCCGAGCAGATCATTTACGCTCTGGACACCCTGATGGAGACCGCCGACGAGCTGGGCATCAACGTCCGCCTGCGCAAGTAAGAGGACGGGGATGAGGACGGGGGAACCGTTGGGAACCACCCTTTTTGAAGCCAAAAAGGGCGGTTCCCAAGCCCTCCGCGAAAAAGCAGCTTTGATATCAATGCATTACACCTTTGCTTTGATGGAAGGGAATGCAGCATATCACGGAATGCGTTTTTCTCACATGGCCCTGCATGGCCTTACATGGCCCTATACAAAAACACCCTTGCTTTGATGGCAAACAAGCAACATCATTGCAAGGGTGTTTTGATGTATGATAAAAATCGCCTTTTCTCCAAGAGGGGTTTAAGGGGAGAGGGATGCTTTTCGGCTTCGAA
>JAKSQG010000043.1 GCA_024404275.1 Clostridia bacterium
TGTTTACCGTCAGCTTCTATCCGGAGGAGTGCAAGCAGGCGCTGCAGGTGATGGGGTCGCTTTCCGGGCGGGATGGGGACAAGGAAAAAATCGCCGGTCTGACGCCGGTGGGCATCGACGGCACCATCACCTTTGAAGAGGCGGAGGTGACCTTTGTGTGCCGCAAGCTGTACGAGGGACGGTTTTTGAAGGAAGGGCTGCATGACGACGTCAAAACGATGTATGCCGCAAGCCCCAAGACCTTTCCGCCGGATGAAAACGGCGAATGGCAGCCGCATGACATGTTCATCGGCGAAGTGATCGACGTGCTGGAAAAATAAGCCGGATACAGAGCGGGAGCTTTGCGGGCATCACGACGGAAACAGGGGAAGGAATGAAGATGAGGGATATTCTGATCCAGCTGATCGGCTTTGCGGGCACAGGGCTGTTTTTTCTGTCCTTTCAGTGCCGGGAAAACAAAAACCTGTTCCGTGTGCAGCTATTTTCCTATATCTTCTATACCGCGCATCTGCTGCTGCTTGGGGCGGTCACGGGCGGCGTGAGCTACATCCTCAACTGCGTGCGCTCCTTTTGCCTGCAAAGCAAAAGCAAGTTTGCTAAAAGCAGCGCGATGTGCGCGATCCTGTGCAGCCTGCAGCTGGCGGCAATGGCGCTCACGTGGGGCGGATGGATCTCCATCCTGCCTGTCGCGGCCAACATTGCCTCCACCATCGGCGGGTATACCAAAAACCCGCAAAAGGTGCGCGCCGCGGGCATGTTTATCAATTCGCCGCTGTGGATCGTGTACAACGTGATCGTCGGCTCCTGGGCGGGCGTGGTGGATGAGGTCATCAGCGAGGTATCGATGGCGGTGTCTGTTCTCCGCTTCGGCTGGAAGAACCTTGACAAGGTGGAAAACTGAAAGATGAATCGCCGTTCGTGTGGGACGGCGATTTTTTTGCGCCGCGGGTAGCATCGCCCCGCGGGGGTATGCTATAATGAAAGCAAATAAAAGCAGGGAGGCGGCGGCATGTTCAGAATTCTGGTGGCAGAAGACGACCGGGAGCTTCGGCAGCTGTTCCGCCGTGTGCTGGAAAACAGCGGCTACGAGGTGGCGGAGGCGGCAGACGGGCAGGAAGCACTGGACCTGCTGGAGAGCACGTATATCGACCTCATCATCTCCGACATCATGATGCCGCGGGTGGACGGCTTTGAGCTGGTGCGCTCCGTGCGGCAGGCGGGCATGCACATGCCCGTGCTGATGATCACCGCCCGCGACGCTTTTCAGGATATGCAGCGCGGCTTTGTCTCCGGCACGGATGATTACATGGTCAAGCCCGTCAACGTCAACGAGATGGTGCTGCGTGTGGGTGCGCTCCTGCGGCGGGCGCAGATGATCAATGAGCGCAGATAGGTCATCGGCGGCACGGTGCTGGATTATGATTCCTTCTGCCTCCTTTGCAGGGGCGACAGCGTGCAGCTGCCGCAAAAGGAATTTTTGCTTCTGTACAAAATGTTTGCCGCCCCGGGACGGGTGTTTACACGGCAGCAGCTGATGGACGATATCTGGGGACTGGAGACCGAGACCGATCCGCACACCGTTGAGGTGCACGTCGGGCGCCTCAGGGAGCGTTTTCATGACAACCCGGATTTTGACATTGTGACCATACGCGGAATCGGCTACAAGGTGGTGCGTAAGCAATGAAAAAAGAAACAAAACCGAAGAACAAAAAAACCAACAGCGAGGGCACCTCGCTGCGGTTTTATTTTATGCTGTTCAGCAGCGTGACGCTGCTGCTGGCACTGGGCTTTTCGGCGGGCATTACCGCCCTCATTCAGTGGCTGACGCAGATGCGCATCCCCTCCGAGGTGTGGATGCTGCTGCTCAGCCTGTCCATCGGAACGCTGCTGACGCTGGTGACGGCGCACTACATCATCCGCCCCATCACGCGCCTCAACCGCGCCATGAGCCGTGTGGCAAAGGGGGATTTTACCGTGCATCTGAACGAGAACGTGCGCATGGGCGAGATCAGCAGCGCGTACCGCAACTTTAACACCATGGTGCGTGCGCTGGGCACCATTGAGACGCTGCAGAAGGATTTTACCTCCAACGTGTCGCACGAGTTCAAAACGCCCATCAGCGCCATTGAAGGCTACGCTACCCTTTTGCAGGACCCGACACAGCCCGAGGCGGTGCGGCAGGAATATATCGGCAAGATACTGTTCAACTCTGCCCGCCTGAGCAGTCTGGTGGGCAATGTACTGCTTTTGTCGCGCCTGGAAAATCAGGGGGTGCCGGCGGAGCAGACCACCTATCGTCTGGATGAGCAGCTGCGGGAAGCGGTGCTGCTGCTATAGAGAAAATGGTCTGCCCGCGGTGTGGAGCCCGAGGCGGAGCTTTAGGAGATTACCTATACGGGCAGCGAGCAATTGCTGATGCACGTGTGGGTGAACCTCATCGACAACGCCATCAAGTTTGATGAGCCCGGCGGGCGGCTGCTTTTGCAGCTTGATCACAAGGGCGAGGACCTGCGGGTGCGCATCAGCGACAACGGACGCGGCATGACACAGGAACAGATGGCGCATATCTTTGAAAGATTTTATCAGGCGGACGGTTCGCATGCCGCCGAGGGCAGCGGTCTGGGGCTGGCGCTGGTGCGGCAGATCATCATTCAGGAGGGCGGCGATATCCGTGTGGAAAGTGTGCCGGGAGAGGGCACGTGCTTTACGGTACTGCTCAAAAATCCGTCCGCGCGGAAAAACGGCGGTGAAACACAAAACTGATTGCTTTGCTTGACAGAGGGCTTTTTTTCGGGTATCCTGCCTGTGATGAAGCGAACATGTGTTCGCATATGTATTCCGGGAGAACCGAAAAAAAGGAGGAGTCAATGACAGAGAAGACAGATATCAGGGCGGTGCGGTCCGAGCGTGTGCTGGCGCGGGGACTGGAGCTGAAGGAAGAAAAGCGCTTGCGTGTGCGGGAGTTTGCGGCGCTTCGGCGCAGGGCACAGGAGGACTGCGTGCCGGGGGCGGCGGGGCGGCTTCGGGAATTGCGGGAGCAGGTGAAGAGGCTGGAAGCGGAAGAAGCTGAGGCGGAGGCAGACGTGCGGGCGTTGATCGCGCGGGTGCCTTCCCGCCGGGGAAGGCTGCTGCTGGAGATGCGCTATCTGTCCGGCTTGCGCTGGGAGGAAATTGCCGAGCAGCTGGGCATCAGCCTGCGCGTTACGATGCGCACCCGCGCGCGGTGGGTGAGGTATTTGGATATGTGAGATGTTGGGGCGACCACGCTTTCAGAGCCTGAAAGCATGGTCGCCCCAAACCCCACCCGAGAAAGGGCAGTCTTTATAACATTATTTATAAGGGGAGAGGTACGCTTTTCGAAGCCGAAAAGCATCCCCTCCCCAAACCCCACCTGAGAAAAGGCAATTTTTATAACGGTAGCAAAACACCTTTGCACAGATGGAAGGTTTCCGACATCGAAGCAAGGGTGTTTTTATATCAGAATAAATACTGCTTTTTCTCGGAAGGTTTGGAAACCATGCTTTTTGGCACAAAAAGCGTGGTTTCCAAGAGCCTCCGCCCGTCTTCTCGTCATAAATTTGTGAAAAAAGCTTGACAAATGGCGGCAAATCATTACAATTGTATTAAGGCGACATGCGCCTGTGATTTGAGTACCGTGCATACGGGGGGCAATGATTTATGAAAAAGAAGCTGGTATTGACCGCGTTGCTGCTGGCGGCTGCGCTGCTGCTGTGCGCCTGCGCTGCGATTGAAGAAAATTTGAACCTCGGCGGCGGGCAAAGCTCTCCTCTGGAAGCCATTCCGACGGCCCAGACCATCAACGGTCTGCCGGCGGGCTACGACCCTGCCAGCGAGGAGGATGACGGCACCTTTGATGTGACCGCGGCGTATGACAGCTACGGCAACATTGTGTACGCGGGTGCCACGCCCATCCCGATCGATCCTGTGGACATGCCCACGCCCACACCGCGTCCCACGCTGACCTTTACCATGGCGGATTATACCGCCCCCAACGTTGGCCTGACCTTCAAGTGCGCCGCGGGCTATGTGATGAACGAGACCGGACGCAACACCATTGTGCTGACCGAGCCTGCTGATCAGGTGGTGGATAACACGCCCTGCGTGATCACCATTACCAAGACGGCGGTCAATCAGGGCTTCAATCAGGTCAATGTCAAGGAAGAGCTCAAGACCTTCCTCGCCCAGCTCGGCGGCGGCTACAAGACCTGGCAGACCTATAACGCCGCCAGCAAAAAGATGATGGGCGCCGATGGCTATTACAACAACTACCGCGGTGTGCTGGAGGACGGCACCGTCATCCGCGGCCGTGTGCATATGGTGCTGCTGAGCAACAACACCCTGCTGACCGTGCACGTGCGCTGCGACGGCTGGTACAACAGCGACTACATGAAGCTGTACGATTCCATCCACAACTCCATCAAGGAGATCAAGTAACGATACGAAGAGCTAATTGGGGCGACCACGCTTTCAAAGCCTGAAAGCATGGTCGCCCCAAACCCCACCCGAGAAAGGGCAATCAATAATAAATATTAAAACACCCTTGCAATGATGGCAGTTGACTTTCATCAAAGCAAGGGTGTTGTTTTATACTGTTGAATCTGCTTTTTCTCGGAAGGTTTGGAAACCATGCTTTTTGGCTTCAAAAAGCGTGGTTTCCAAGAACTTCTCGTTATAACTCTATCGGCGGCAGCCCTTCCTGAATGGGGAAGAGCGGATCCGTCGGCCGCTCTCCGTCGAGGTCGTAATAAATCTTGGTCAGCTCCAGCCCGTTCGGCGGGGCGGTCACGCCCAGCACCAGACGGTTTTGCGTTTGAAGCGCCTCATCCAGACAGTCGGGGCTGAGCCTTCCCTGCCCGATGGCGATCAATGTGCCCGCCATGATGCGCACCATGTTGTACAAAAACGCGTTGCCGCGCACGATCATGGTAATGTCATCGCCCTGACGGCTGATATCAATGCCGTAAATGGAGCGCATGGTGGTTTTTGCCGTGCCGCCTGCCGCCTGAAACGCCCCGAAATCATGCGTGCCGAGCAGACGCTTGGCGGCTTCCGCCATCTTGTACTCATCAATGGGCACGGGGATGTGCGTGCTCATGTTGCGGTACATGGCGCTGGCGTGGCGGGAATTATGGATGCGGTAGGTGTATATCTTGCCGCGGCAGCTGAAGCGTGCATGCAGCCACACGGGCACCTCGCGGGACGCGCTGACGCGCACATCGGGCGGCAGCACGGTGTTCAAAACAAAACAAAACTTTTCGGGCGGAATGGTGCTGTAATTGTGAAAGTGCGCCCGCTGTCCGATGGCGTTCACACCTGTATCGGTGCGGCTGGCACCCCAGATGGTGGTCTATCGCCCCAGTACCTTGCTCAGGGCTTTTTCCACTTCCCACTGCACGGAGCGCAGCTTTTCCTGCCGCTGCCAGCCGTAAAAACCGCTTCCGTCATATTCAATTGTCAGCAGCACCCTTTGGCAGGGTTCCAGATTTTCCATTGCGTGCACCTCCATGCCCGCCTATTATAACAGAAAAGACGGTTGAATCCAACAAGGAATCGTGCTATTCTTTACACATAGCCAAATCGGAAAGGAAGCGGACAGCTTGAACAAAAAGATCATTCTGGCCGGTCACCGCGGTGACCGCAAACACGCCCCCGAAAACACCATGCCTTCCTTCAAACAGGCGGTATCCCTGGGCGTGGACATGATTGAGACCGATATCCATATGAGCCGTGACGGCGTTATGTACATCATGCACGACGACACCGTGGACCGTACCACCGACGGCACGGGACTCGGCCGTGAAAAGACCTGGGCGGAAATTTGCGAACTGGACGCCGGCAGCTGGTTCTCCGACGCATTCAAGGGTGTCAAGGTGCCCTCGCTGGACGAGTTTTTACAGTATGTGGCCGATACCCCCGACCTGCTGGTCAACTGGGAATTGAAGGACTGGGAGTGCGACTGCGGCCGTGAGTTTGCTTTCAAAAGCGCCGATGGTCTGCTGGCGGGCATCCGCAAGTATCACCTGGAGGACCGCAGCATGCTGAACAGCTTCTCCTCCTCCGTGCTGGAATATGTGTGGAAGCAGAGCAAGGGCAGCATGAGCATTCACGGTCAGGGCGTGTACCCGACCAGCAAGATGCGCGACATCGCCCTGTACGCCCCCAAGACCTATTGGGACTGGGCCTGCATGTACGGTCCCTCCGGCACGCCCAAGCGCCTGCCCGAAAAGGTGAGCTATGATAACTGTATCGCCCAGGGAATCATCCCCTGCGTGTGCATTCCCGATACGCTGGAAAACTACCGTCAGGCCATTGAATTCGGCTGCCGCATGTTTACCAGCGATGACCCGGAGCAGGGCATCAAAAACCTGCGGGAGCTGGGCGAGAGAGAATAACGCCGCGGCTTGACAGGGACCATCGATGGCACTATACTTTGAACGGTCATTCAAATGAAAGAAGGTGGAACGCATGGAAAACGAACAGATGACGGGACTGAACGAAAACGAGGCGCCGATGTGCGGCTTTTTGTGCGTCCATCCCGATATCCTTGACAATGTGCGCCGCACCCTGCCCGATGACGATACGCTGCTCAATGTCAGCGAGCTGTTCAAGGTGCTGGGCGACAGCACGCGCATGAAGATACTGTTTGTGCTGCTTGTCAGCGAGATGTGCGTGTGCGACCTGTCCCAGATGCTGGGCATGAGCATATCGGCCATATCGCATCAGCTGCGCATCCTGCGCCAATCCCAGCTGGTCACCTTCCGCCGGGAGGGCAAAACGGTGTTTTACGCTCTGGCGGATGAGCATGTGCGTACGCTGCTCAGCCAGGGCATTGAGCACGTGCAGGAATAATCCTTGTACAAACAGGGACTGCATGTTATAATATATACCAAATCATCTATGAAGGAGAAACGACAATGGAAAGACCGAACGCGTGGAAAACCTATGACGCCAAGGCATTGGAAGCGCTGGAAAAGTACAGTGCGGAATATCGCTACTATCTGGACAACGGCAAGACCGAACGCGAATGCGTGACCGAGACCGTTGCCATGGCGAAGGCCAATGGCTATACCGATCTGGCGGATGCCGTCAAGGCCGGCAAAAAGCTGGTGCCCGGTGATAAAGTATATGTCAACTGCATGGGCAAGGCCCTGATGCTGTTCCACATCGGCGCCGCGCCGCTGGAAAAGGGCATCAACATTGTGGGCAGCCACATCGATTCTCCCCGTATGGACCTGAAGCAGAACCCCTTCTATGAGGATACCGATATCGCTTATGCCGACACGCATTACTATGGCGGCATCAAGAAGTATCAGTGGGTCGCCCGTGCCCTTGCGCTGCATGGTGTGGTGGTCAAGAAGGACGGCACCACCGTGAACGTGGTCATCGGCGAAAAGGACGATGATCCCGTGGTGGGCATCTCCGACCTGCTGCCGCATCTGGGTGCTGACCAGATGAAGAAGACCCTGGCCGAAGGCATCGACGGCGAAGGTCTGGATGTGATGGTGTGCGGCAAGCCCCTCGAGGGCGAGGAGAAGGAGGCTGTCAAGGCCGGCCTGCTCAACATCCTCAAGGAGACCTATGGCATCGAGGAGGAGGATATGCTCTCCGCCGAGATCGAAGTGGTTCCCGCCGGCAAGACCCGTGATTACGGCCTCGACCGCAGCATGCTGCTGGGCTATGGTCATGATGACCGCGTGTGCGCCTATGCCTCTGTGGCCGCGCAGTTTGAGCTGCCCGCCGTGCCCGCCTACACCTGCTGCTGCCTGCTGGCCGATAAGGAAGAGATCGGCAGCGTCGGCGCCACCGGTATGCGTGCCCACTACTTTGAGAACGCCGTGGCCGAGCTGATCAACCTGACCTATGACAACTACAGCGAGCTGCTGGTGCGCCGTGCGCTGGCTGCCTGCCGTATGCTGAGCTGCGACGTCAGCGCGGGCTACGATCCGCTGTATGCGCATGCCTTTGAAAAGAAGAACGCCGCCATTCTGGGCCGCGGCGTGTGCTACAACAAGTTTACCGGCAGCCGCGGCAAGTCCGGCTCCAACGACGCCAATGCCGAGTTCCTGGGCCGTCTGCGCAACATCATGGACAATAACAACGTTTGCTGGCAGACTGCCGAGCTGGGCCGCGTTGACGTGGGCGGCGGCGGCACCATCGCTTACATCTGTGCCCTGTACGGCATGGAAGTGGTGGACAGCGGCGTGGCCGTGCTGTCGATGCATGCTCCGCAGGAGATCATCAGCAAGGCGGACCTGTATGAGGCCATTAAGGCTTACAAGGCCTTCATGATCGAGGGCTGAAAACCCGATAAGGGAAAGGACAATAAGACAATGAATAAGAATCCCATTGTACTGGTCGTTATGGACGGTGTCGGCAAGACCGACAAGGATGTGGGCGGCGGCAACATGGTGCTGCACGCCAACACCCCCACTTTGGACAAGATGATGGCGATGTACCCCAACACCGCCATTCAGGCGCACGGCACCGCCGTGGGTCTGGCTTCCGATGACGATATGGGCAACAGCGAAGTGGGTCACAACGCGCTGGGCTGCGGCCAGATCTACGCCCAGGGCTCCAAGCTGGTCAACGAGTCCATTCAGAGCGGTCTGCTGTTTGAAAGCGACACCTGGAAGGAACTGACCGGCAATTGCGTCAAGAACAATTCCACCCTGCACCTGATCGGTCTTTTGTCCGACGGCAACGTGCACAGCAACATCCATCATCTGGAGGCGCTCATCAAGAACGCCAAGGAACAGGGCGTCAAGCAGGTGCGCGTGCATGCGCTGCTGGATGGCCGCGATGTGCCCGCCACCTCCGCGCTGCAGTATGTGGATGAGATCGAAGAGTGCATGGCTGCCCTCAATGACGGCGATTTCCATGCCTGCATTGCCTCCGGCGGCGGCCGCATGAAGATCACCATGGACCGCTATCAGGCCAACTGGGCCATGGTCAAGGCCGGCTGGGACATTCATGTGCATGGCGAAGGCCGCCAGTTTGCCTCTGCCCGTGAGGCCGTGGAGACCTACCGTGCCGAGACCGGCGCCATTGACCAGGACCTGCCCGCCTTTGTCATTGCCAAGGACGGCAAGCCTGTGGGCACCATTGAGGATAACGACAGCGTGGTGCTGTTCAACTTCCGCGGCGACCGCGCTCTGGAGCTGTCCATGGCGTTTGACAATGCCGACTTTGATGCCTTTGACCGCGGCCGCAACCCCAAGGTGCTGTACGCCGGCATGCTGCAGTATGACGGCGACCTGAAGCTGCCTGCCCGCTATCTGGTCAATCCGCCCGCCATCCGCAACACCATGAGCGAGCTGATGGTCAAGAACGGCATCAGCGAGTATGCTGTGTCCGAAACGCAGAAGTATGGTCACGTGACCTATTTCTGGAACGGCAACCGCTCCGAAAAGTTTGATGAGCAGCTGGAGACCTTTGAAGAGGTGCCTTCCGATGTGCGCTCCTTTGACGAGGCGCCCTGGATGAAGGCTGCCGAGGTGACCGATAAGGTCATCGCTGCCATTGAAAGCGGCAAGTATGACTTCATCCGCTGCAACTACCCCAACGGCGACATGGTGGGTCATACCGGCAACATGGATGCCACCCGCATCGGCGTGGAGAGCGTAGACCTGCAGCTGGCGCGTGTGTGGAAGAGCTGCCAGGAGAAGGGCTACACCCTGCTGGTGACTGCCGACCACGGCAATGCCGATGAGATGCTGCAGGCCAACAAGAAGGGCGAAATGCAGCCCAAGACCGCGCACAGCCTGAACCCCGTGCCCTTCATCGTGTGCGATGAGAGCAAGAAGCTCAAGGACGGCGCGTTCGGTCTGGCCAATGTGGCGCCCACCGTGGCGCAGCTGATGGGCCTTGAGGCGCCTGACTGCTGGCTCGAGGGCATGATCGCGGAGTAACGAGAACGAGAACGGGGAACGGGGGATACGCCGGGGAGGGCACGCTTTTCGTGCCGAAAAGCATGCCCGCCCCAAACCCCACCTGAGAAAAGGCAGTTTTAACTGCATAGAATAACACCCCTGCTTTGATGAAGATGAACTTCCATTACTGCAAGGGTGTTTTGATACAGTGATAAAGATTGCCCTTTCCCGGAAGGGGTGCAGGGGGAACCGTGCTTTCCGGCATCGGAAAGGGCGGTTCCCCCTGCTATATTATTGTCTTGCCCTTTCTCGGAGGGGGTTAAAGGGGGCACCATGCTTTCCGGCTTCGGAAAGCGTGGTGCCCCCTTAAAAACTTATCGTTCGCTGTCGATTACACGCAGCCCTGAGCCATCATGGCGGTGGCAACCTTCAGGAAGCCCGCAATGTTGGCGCCGGAGACGTAATCGCCTTCGGTGGCATACTCCTTGGCGGCGGCGTCGCACTGGGCAAAGATGTTTTCCATAATGCCCTTCAGCTTGGCGTCGACCTCTTCGAAGGTCCAGCTCATGCGCATGCTGTTCTGGCTCATTTCCAGAGCGGAGGTGGCCACGCCGCCGGCATTGGCAGCCTTGGCGGGGGCAAAGAGCACGCCGGCCTTCTGGAAGGCGGCCACGGCCTCCAGGGTGGAGGGCATGTTGGCGCCTTCGCCCACGGCGATGACACCGTTGGCGATCAGGGCGTTGGCGGATTCTTCATTGATCTCGTTCTGGGTGGCGCAGGGCAGGGCGATATCGCACTTGATGGTCCAGATGCCGCTGCAGCCCACGGTGTAGGTGGAGCCGTCATTGGCACGGGCGGGATACTCGCTGATGCGGCCGCGTTCGACCTCTTTGATCTGCTTGACAACATCCAGCTTGATGCCGTTGGGGGCATAGATGTAGCCGTTGGAATCGCTCATGGCGATGACCTTGGCGCCCAGCTCGGTGGCCTTCTTGCAGGCGTAGATGGCCACGTTACCGGAACCGGAGATGACCACGTTCTTGCCCACGAAGGTCTGGTTGTTGGCCTTCAGCATGGCGTCGACGAAGTAGCACAGACCAAAGCCGGTGGCTTCGGTGCGGGCCAGGGAGCCGCCGTAGGTGAGGCCCTTGCCGGTCAGCACGCCTTCGTACAGGCCGGTGATGCGCTTGTACTGGCCGTACAGATAGCCGATCTCGCGGCCGCCCACGCCGATATCGCCGGCGGGAACGTCCTCATCCTTGCCGATGTACTTGCACAGCTCGGTCATGAAGCTCTGGCAGAAGCGCATCACTTCGTTATCGCTCTTGCCCTTGGGGTCAAAGTCGCTGCCGCCCTTACCGCCGCCGATGGGCAGGGTGGTGAGGGAGTTCTTCAGGATCTGCTCCAGACCCAGGAACTTGATGATGGACAGGTTAACGGAGGGATGCAGGCGCAGGCCGCCCTTGTAGGGGCCGATGGCGCTGTTGAACTGCACGCGGTAGCCGC
>JAKSQG010000044.1 GCA_024404275.1 Clostridia bacterium
AATCATTCCTTTTTTGAGCATGTTCTTTTCTCCTTTCTTATTTTTCTGCCGAAGCCCAAAGCGGCATCGGTTCAGATGCAATGACGGTGCCGTCCGAAAGCACGGCATTCAATTGCAGATAATACTTTTGTTCCGCGTCCGGTGCCATCCGCCGGGTATACAGGGTACCCGTTTCCCCGACGATAAACTCGGTGCCGTTCAGCACACCATCGTTCCTCGGTGTCAGCAGGTTAAAGGGAACGGTCGGGTCATCGCCCTTTTGTTTTTCTGCAAACACCGTCTGCAGATAATCCCCTTCCCGCAGGCTCCACAGCATTCTCGGAGCCAGAAGCGTTTGCGTTGTGACGGGCACCAGCTCGCACACCCGGCCGTCGGGGTACTCGGCGCTGACAAGCAGTTGCCCTTCCATCCGCTCCTGCGTCAGCGTAAAATCCTCTTCAAAGCGAAGGAGCAGCGTTTCAAACCAATAACAGACCTTACCGTCGCCGCGGCTGCGCTCGATGAGCGTGACAGGTTCTCCGTTTTCGTCCTCCGAGGCGGCAAAGACAAAAATGCCGCGGTCCCGCTTGGCGGACAGGATGCCGTTTTCGAGCCGTACATCACGGCAGCCCTCGATGAGCTGCCACACGTTTGGGTCATCTTCCGCTTCTTTGAGCAGGACATAATAGCCGCGGACAAACCGTGCTTCCTCCTCGGCGGTCAGCCGCATGGAGTAGACCGTTCCGTCCTCCCCGGGCTTGGCGCTTTGCTCACGCCCCGCAGCCGCGGGAAGGGAGACGGCAAGCGTTTGCTCCCTGGCCTCAAGCCACGCGCCGTAAGCCGTCAGAAGCCCTTTCTGCGCCAGCATCCGATAATAGCCGCGGCAAAAATCCCGCTCCGCCTGCGCCGACTCCGCCGGGCAGTAAAAGCTCAATCCCGTCGCGCCTTCCATGTTGGTCACATTGCACACGACCGTCTGACGGACGGATTCCGCAAGCGCCGCAGCTTCCGTTTCCGTCGCCTGCCGCGCAAAGGTCCCAAGGTCGTACAGGTCCATGGTCACGGCGCTGCTCCATCGTGAAAACGCCGCCGACTGCTCCGCTCCGCGGAGAAAATAAGCGTCCGCCCCCTCCCGAAGCCGCGCGCATCCCGCGGTCACAAAGGCGTCCAGCGCATCGCACACATCGGGGACGCGTTCCGAACGCAGCACCGACATCGAATAGGGCACATCCTTTTTGACCGAGGCGGCATACCGTGTACACAGTTCCATCAAGAGGGGCTATGCCTCCTCCCCGCAGGCCGTTTCCGACCCCAGAAAGCCATAATCCAGCCCGGTGGACGGCATGGTCTCCTCGGAGGCGGCATAATAATCACAGTAAGGCGACAGCATCGCCGCCACCTCCACGCTGCCCATCAGGCAGGCGTCAAACACGATAGTCTCAAACCGATCCACACCGCAGTTTTCCAGCGCCGCCGCCACATCCCTCACGCTCATGATGTTGCCCGATACGCTGTCGCGTCCAAAGCCGTACAAGCCGCCGCCGTGATCCCACAAAATCAGGTCATAATGCTCTGCCGGGCAGGCGGTCATCGCCGTATCGATAAAATACCGAAGTGTTTCCGACTGCGCCATGTCGCGCCGCTGCGCCCCGTCCAGCCAATCCACCTGACCGCCGTTTTTGAGCGCACCCACACGCATTTCGCCGTCATACAGCGGCACAATGGTCCAGCCCCGGCAGCCGCCCAGGGCAAACACCACATTGATACGTTCCAGGTCAGCTCCGCTTTGCACCATTTCCTTCAGGTCCCGGCTGGCGGCAGAAAACCGCTCTTCCAGATCGGAGCCCACCATATACACCATCACGGTGCGTACAGCCTCTTCTTTGGCTTGCGCCCCGGTCATCATCAGCCCCGGCAGCAGAAGCGCAAGAAGCAAAAAAATCCCTTTTCTGATGCTGTTCGTTCTGCTCGTCCCCCTCCGTCTTTGCTTCGCGGCGGCAAAGGTTCCATTTTGTCCATGTTACTATTATAGCGTTCCCTGTTTTTGCATAGTTGCGAGAAAACTCGTCTTTTTCTGCGACTTTTGTCTTTTTTCATGCAAAAAAGGACGCCTCCGCGGTCTTACAGCGGAAGCGTCCGTTTTTATATCGAAGGGGTCATCTCAGCTTTTTGCGGATCCAGCCGGTCAGGGCGTCAAGCAGGAACACCGTCACAATGACCGTGAGCAGAATGATGCTCACCCGCGGCCAGCGGCACGCCTGAATGGCAAAGATCAGCGTGGCGCCGATACCGCCCGCGCCGACCAGACCCAGCGTGGAGGCGCTGCGCACGGCAATTTCAAAGTGGTTGAGCACAAGCGAGGCATAGATGGGCATCAATTGCGGGATGCGGGCAAAGAACATGGTCTGGATGCCGTTGGCGCCCACCGCGTGGCAGGCTTCCACCGCCGTCTCATCCATGCGCTCCATCTCTTCGGTAAACAGCTTGCCGAGCATGCCGATCTGATGCACGCCGATGGCCAGCACACCCGCGAAGGGGCCCGGTCCCACCACCTTGATAAAGATGATGGCGTACACCAGCTCGGGGAAGGCACGCAGCACATCGGTCACAAACTTGCCCACGCGGGGGATGACGGGGTTCTTCCACAGGTTGCGGGAGGACAAAAGCACAAAGGGAATGGCCAGCACCGTACCGATAGCGGTGCCGAAAAAGCCGATGGCCACGGTCATGAGCATCAGGGAGAAAATGTCCTCGGTGCTGCCGTTGTAGAAGGCGGCCCAATCGGGCTTCATCAGGTTGGCCATCGTGCCGCGGAAGGTGCCCCAGGAGAAGAAGCGGAAGGTGCTCCAGTCAATATCGGCGGCGCACCACACCAGCAATCCCAGCACCAGCAGGGTCATCACCCAGCGTTTCAGGGAGGCAGGCACTTTTTTCAGCATTTACTTCAGCCTCCTTCTGATCGCTTCGGAAACGGTATCCACCACCACGACCACCGCGAAGATGAACAGGATGATGATCGATACACGCTGATACTTGAACATGCCCAGCGCCTCGTTGAGCTTGACGCCGATACCGCCGGCGCCCACATAGCCCAGCACGGTGGAGGCTCGCACATTGATCTCAAAGGCATAGAACGTGTAGCTGGCTACGGCAGACATGATCTGCGGCCACACCGCCCACACGGCAATTTTCAGCTTGTTGGCGCCCACCGCCTCATCGGCTTCCAGCGGCGCCAGATCGATGGTCTCGATCGCCTCATACAGCAGCTGCGAGACCATGCCGAAGGTAAAGATGGCAATGGTCACCACGCCCGTCGCCTCGCCGATGCCGATGATAGCCACCAGCAGCGCCGCCAGCAGCAGGTTCGGCACGGTGCGGATGATGTTGAGGAAGAAGCGGAAGATGTTGGTGATGATTTTGTTGCCCGTCACCACCGTGGTCGCCAGAAAAGAGAAGGGAATGGCCAGCAGCACGCCCAGCGCCGTGCCCACGGCGGACATTTTGAGCGTTTTCACCATGGGGGTGACCAGCTTGGGCAGATAGTTGAAATCGGGGTTGGCAAGCTTATTCAAAAAGGCCTGCACCTGACCGATGTTGCCGATCAGCTGCTTGAAGTTTGCCTCCGTGGCGTTGATGCTCACGCCCAGACACAGCGCGATGAGCGCCACCGTGAAAAAGGACTTGTACCATTGAAAATGGACGGTATCCTTGATTTTCATCAGGCTTCTCCTTCCTTCAGCTCCTTGAGGAAGGAATCTCCCTTGTAGACCATGCGGAGCACATCGTTGTTCAGCTCATCGGGCGTGCCGTCAAACACCAGTTTGCCATCCTGCAGGGCAATGATGCGGTTGGAGAACTGCTTGGCCAGCGCAATGGAATGGATGTTGACGATGACCGTTTTGCCCATGGTGGCGTTGATGGTCTTGAGCTCGCCCATGATCTCCTGCGAGGTGGCAGGGTCGAGGGAAGCCACAGGCTCATCCGCCAGAATGATGGCCGCCTGCTGGAACAGCGTGCGCGCAATGGAAACACGCTGCTGCTGTCCGCCCGAAAGGTTATCGCAGCGGTCATGCAGCTTATCGGAAAGGTTCACCTTTTCCAGCACCTCGGCGCACAGCTCATAATCCTTGCGGGAGAAAATGCCCAGCACGCTCTTGAGCGTGGAATAGGAGCCCAGCTTGCCGGAAAGCACGTTCTTTTGCACGGTGGAGCGCTTGACCAGATTGAACTGCTGCGAGATGAGACCAATGGAGCAGCGGATCTTTTTAAGCTGCTGCTTGTTCGCCTTTGTGACGGACTGACCGTCAATGGTGATCTCGCCCTCTGTGGTGGTGTTCAGGCGGTTGATGGCACGAAGCAGCGTGCTTTTGCCCGCGCCGCTCAGACCGATGATGGAAACAAAATCACCGTCGTTGATGGTCAGGTTCACATCCACCAGACCCTTTACGCCGTTGGGATAGGTTTTGGATACATGGTCAAATTTGATCATTGTTCTGTCAGCTTCCTTCCGGTTTGTCAATAAGATTGCTTTCCGGTCATGATAAAACGAAGGAGCGAAGGCGAGATGCCTTCGCCCCTTCAGGGTTGAGACGTTGCGTCGGCTTAGTCGGCAGCCAGCTCGATGTACTCGGCGATGGTGTCGTAGTCGGCCTCGATGGCGGGCACATAGCCGTTGTGGCCCCAGGTCTTCATGATGGCCAGGCCTTCTTCGTCAGCGGCCATGGTCAGGAAGGCTTCGGTCACGGCAGCGGCGGTGGCGTCGGAAACCTTGGTGCTCACAGCCACGGCGTCGTTGGGGATATCACCATCGGACAGCTTGGCCACGCTCAGCACTTCGTACAGATCGTAGGGGTTGCCGGCTTCGTCCAGCACGGCGGACTTGAACACAAAACGGCTGCCTTCGAAGGTGAAGCAGGCATCCACCTGACCCTTGACAACGGCCAGGATGGCGCTGGGAACAGAGGTGATCTGCACCCAGGTGCAGCTGTCGGTATCCAGACCGGCCTTCTTCATTTCGGCCACGGGATAGATGTAACCGGAGGCGCTGGCAGGTCCCAGGTAGGCAATGGTCTTGCCAACCAGGCCTTCATAGCCTTCGATACCGCTGTCGGCACGGACCAGCACTTCAGCCTTGAAGTTGCCAACCACGGTGCCGTCGATGGGCAGCTCGGTCACCTGATCGTAATCGCCCAGGGTGGAGGACAGGATGGCCTTGGCCACGCCCATCTCACGGGCCTGCGCATAGGTGGCGGGGGGCATGATGCCCACATCCACAGTGCCGGATTCCATGGCTTCCACAATGGCGTTGTAGCCGGTAGCAACGGTCACCTTGACGGGCACGCCCAGCAGCTTGCTCATGTAAGCGGAGAAAGCGGCGGTGGTGGCGTCGGCGGTCTCGGTGTTGGTGGGTACAAACTGAATCGTCAGGGAATCGACATCCAGACCATCAGCGAAGGCGACCATGGATACGCTCATCAGCAGGGCCAGGACAAGAGCCAGGAACTTCTTCATGTGTGTATTCCTCCATAAAATATTGAATTGGAAAACCTTTTTCATTATAAAGGTTCCGCTGTCATTTTTCAATAGCGGATACTCAATTCCCCTTAACAAACGCTTACAACGCGGAAGCCCAGCTGCAGCCCCTGTTCGATGACCGCGGGACCGTTGACGTGCATCAGCCATGTGCGATCCCGAAGGTTTGCCGGCAGCGCCTCCGTCAGCCTGTTCAGTGAAAGATGCACATTGCCGGGGTAATCGGCGCTTGTGGTATCCATATAGATGGCAAAAACATTCTGATGCTCTTTCAAAAAGTCCTGCATCGTCGCGGCAGTGCAGGTATCGGCGGAATAGAACACAGCGCCCTCATCGGTCTCCATTACAAAAGAATGGCACTGCATGCCTTCCGCATGCTGCGTCGGCACATAACGCAGGGAGTCGATGCCCTCCATGCCCGTCCAATCCTCCGCAGGAATCATCTCAACGCTGTTTTCATCGTTGCCGAAGATGCGCAGCAGCTGTCCCAGCTCCTGCACATACGCTTCCTCCCGCGGCACAAGCAGCGTCATGCGGATGCCCAGCGCGTAGCGGCAGTAATGTCCCAGGCTGCCAAGCGACCCGCAATGGTCGCTGTGCAGGTGCGATACCGCCACTGTCAGGCGCTTCACGCCGTCCAGCAGATGCTGTTTCATCAGCTGATAAAAAACGGTCTCGCCGCAATCGAGCAGCAGCAGCTCCTCACCGTTTTTTACACAGGCGGCGGTATTTCCCTCCGTCACGTTGAACGCGGCCCCGCGGCCGAGAAAGTGAAGCGAAAACATGCGTTTTTCTCCCTTCATTGTCAAAAAACGGCCCTTTGCCGATGCATATGATTGAAAAAACACCTTTGTCCGTTGGACAAAGGTGTTTGGTGCGGGAAACAGGACTTGAACCTGCAAGCTCGAACGAGCACATGAACCTGAATCATGCGCGTCTGCCAATTCCGCCATTCCCGCATGCAATGCTTGATTGCGAGAGATATAATACCACACGGTATCAGGGTTGTCAAGCGTTTTTTTCAGAAAAATCAAAAAAATTGCATCGTGTTCCCCTTGCCAAACGGGGACGGACTGTGCTATACTTACAAAGCGGCTCATGATTGCGCGTCATGAATCCAATGAAGTAAGCGCAGAAGAGGTGAAAACAATGAAGGAAGGCATTCATCCCAAGTACGGCGAGGCCGTGGTGCGCTGCGTCTGCGGCGAGACCTTCACCACCGGTTCTACCGTGAAGGAACTGAAGGTTGAAATCTGCTCCAAGTGCCACCCGTTCTACACCGGCAAGCAGAAGCTGGTTGATAACGGCGGTCGTGTGGATAAGTTCAAGAAGCGCTACGGCGATCTGCTGAAGAAGTAATCCGCACCATTCAGCGTCCGATGCATTCGGGCGCTGTTTTTTTGTGGTTTGACATTTCTGGCAAGCCGTTTTATAATAGGCGCAATCACCCATCAGCGATCCATACAAACAAGCGGAGGCGTCTGTTACCATGACCAATTTGAAAGTCCTCGGTTCATCCGACTGGCTGCCCGTGCAGGGCAACGATTGTTCTTCCTATATTATCGGCGAGCACCTGCTGGTGGATACCGGCTGGGCCGCCCCCACCCGCCTTTTGCTGCAGGGCTTTGACCTGCAGCAGCTGACCACCGTGCTGTTTACCCACATGCACACCGATCATATCATGGGTCTGCCCCAGCTGCTCATGAACTGGCGCATCATGCGCGGCAACATGCAGGGTCTGACCATCGCCGGTCCCTGCGAAATGGTGCGCGCCGCTGTGGAAGCCGCCAGCGCCTATGTGTTTGACGGCGATGCCCACGCCCCGTTTACCGAAGGGCTGAACCTTGTGGAGCTGCAGCCGCATGACACGCTGGAGACCGATGAGTTCGGCATCCTGTGCATGCCCTCGCTCCACGCCCTGCCCGGCCGCTGCTACCGCATCATCAGCAAAAAGGACGGCCATGCCGTGGGTCTGACGGGCGACACCGCCTATCAGAGCGAATATGCCGACTTCTTCATGGACGTCGACCTGCTGGTGCATGAGCACAGCTGGCACACCAAGCCCATGCCCGAGGTCAACAAGGCCGGTCACAGCAACGCCGCCATCGCGGGACGCGTTGCCCGTGAAAGCCATGCCCGCCGTCTGGCGCTGACGCACAGCCGCGGCGACATCGACGCTTCCATCGCGCTGGCGCAGACGGAGTGCGATTGCCCCGTCACCCGCCTCTGGAACGGCAACGTGGTACAGTTCTGATATCTTTCGGCCGCGCTTTTCCTTGGGGACGGCGCGGCTTTTTTCTATCCGTATTTCAGAGGATACCGCCTATGTGCACAAGCTTTGTTTCCAACAGAAAAAAGACCATCATCGGCTGGAATCTGGACCTGATGGGCATGGAATACCGTGTCCGCGAGGCCGATGAAGGCGTGTTCATCGAGATCAGCGACCCCACGGAGGGCTGGATGCCGCTGTTTGGCGCCAACCGCCGCGGCGACTTTGTGGGCATGCCCACCTGCTGGCCGTTTGACGACCGCAGCGACCCGAAGGGTGATGAAAGCAACATCATCCTGCTGGACATCGACCTGCTGACACAGAAAAAGACCTTTGAGGAAATCCGCCGCGTTGCCGGTACCGCCCCTGTGTGCAGCGTGCCGGGCGTGACCTATATGGGCGCGCTGTCCGACAAAAACGGCAATGTGCTGCACATCATTCCCGGGCAGGGCTGCAAATATTACGAAAAGCCCGCGTACGCGGTGCTGACCAACTTTTCGCCCTTCAAGGGGAACAGCGAGCAGCACCCGTGGATGGGATGGGACCGCTATCACATTGCCGAGGGCATGCTGCAAAACGCCTCCGATGATTTTGATGTGCGGGAAGCGTTTGAAATTTTGAAAGCCGCCTCGCAGACCGCATGCCCCACCGTGGTTTCGATGGTGCTGGACGCCGCCGACATGAAGGTGTACTGGTGCATGGAACGCGACTGGGAGCACATCCGTATAAAAGCACTGTAACCCCCTGAACCTTTCAAAAGGAGGCTGCATCATGAGATGGGATGACGACATGCGCATTTTCATTCCGACATGTATTTTAATGCTTGCATGGTTTTTCAGTTTTATCCTTTTGAACTTCCGCATCTGGCTTATTCTTGTACCGTTGACGATCATTGACGTGTATGTGCTCAAAGGCGGCACATTCGATCGTTTCCGCCGAAAAAAAGAGGATCCTCATCGCAGCAGCCCGGATGCGCATACAAGGTACAGCCATTCCGCAAACCGCGAAATCGATTCCCTTCGCCGCAGATACGATGAATTTCATTACGATGACGCGGATATGCATGCATGGGATGACGATTCCGCGGGGAACGAAGACGATCCGCCCCGCCGCAGAAACGAAGGCTTCCATCATGATTACATGCATGCGCCGACAAGGAACGGCTATTTTGTGGGCGACGCATGGATCACGCCCGACACATCCGATCCCAATCATGCCTTCGCCGACCTGTATCTGGGCGATCGCCGCGTCACCGCCACCTTATAGTACGATGAGACGGACAGCCGCCACGCGTACGTAACTGCCTTCGACGACAACGGCGAGTATGCCGATGACGTTCAGGACGTCTGGTTTTTAGAAGACCCGCCCTCCGATGACAATTACTGACAAATCAAAACATCCCTGTGCATTTTCAGCACAGGGACTTTTTAATAATGTTATGACTGCCTTTTCCGGGAGGGGTGCGGGGAACCCGCCTTTTCGGCTTCGAAAAGGCAGGTTCCCCGACGTTTCCCATGAAAGTCAGTTCATCTCGATGGCAACGCCCTTGTAGTAGGAGGTGCCGTCAACGCCGCGGGAGTAGTTGCACAGGAAGTTCCACACGGTGTAGGTATCGTTGGGAATCATGGCATGGATCTTGTCCTTGTTCCACTGCTCGCGGATGACCACGATGCCCTGGGCATTGACATAATCGGTGCCGTAGTTCTGGCCGTCATCGTAATTGAAGACATGAGCCGTGGAATCAATGCCGTAGCGGGCAGCCCACTCAGCAACGATATCCGGAACCTGACCGTAGTTGCCGCCACCTTCGATGAAGTGCTTATCCATCTCGCCGATGTTGAGCATGAAGGGCATCACGATGGAATCGTTGATGTTTTCAACCTTCGCGCGGTAAACGATACCGTCATTACCGCAGGCAGCAGCGATCAGTTCGGGGCACTGCAGGGCAACATTGTAGGTCATGACAGAGCCCTGAGAATGACCGGTGAAATACACACGGGAAGCATCAACGCTGTAGTTGGCCAGCACGAATTCGCGGGCAGCCTTGAAGAAAGGAACATCGGCACCGGACCAGGTGGAGCTGGCCTTGTACTTGCCGCCGGTAGAGCCGGTCAGGAAGACGCAGACGAAGTTGAATTCTTCAGCGGTCTTGTTCCAGCCGGTACGGGCGGGGAATTCTTCACCGGAGCCGCCGCCGCCATGGGCCACGAACACCACGGGAACGTTGGTGATTTCGCCCGCCTTGACCTCTTCGGGCACATAGACAAAGTACTCACGGGTCACGCCGTCCACAACGGTGTACTGGTGATCCATGCCCATCTCGTTGTTGTCGGCAAAGTAACGCAGGGCGTTGATGGCACCGGAATCCTGACGGCGGACACGGCGCAGGAAGTTGCTCCACAGGTTGGCGGTGAAGGCAGGGGTCTGCACATCCTCTTCGCCGATGGTGACATAGACCTTGGAGACATGAGCGTAGGTGATCTCATTGGTCTTGGCCAGATACTCGGGGTAGGAGTAGATCTCGTCGGCGTAGCTGTTGGAAACGTAATCATCGGAGCACTCGTTGGCGTTCTTCCAGTACTCGATCAGCGCTTCCACGGAAGCGGTCTTTTCTTCGGCGCCGATCCACATGGGAACGGCCACGGCGCTCTTGGGGGTGCCTTCCTTTTCGGATTCTTCGGCGCCCAGCTCCAGCACGGTCACATCGAAGTTATCCACACCGAAGGCGGCAAAGCCGGCGAACAGCTCGCTGTTCACAACAGCATGCGCCATGACGGCGTTGGCGGCATCGCCATAACCCACCATGTAGAAGGCGGAGTCCTGGGTCTGCAGGTTGGTGCGGGCATCCATGAAGTTGAAGGCGGCCATGGTGTACTCGGACTCATCGGCCTGCCAGCCGCCCTCGCCGGCCATCATCAGCACAACAGCGAAAGCGCCGTTATCGGAAGCTTCCTTCCAACCGGTGGACTCGAAGAATGCCACGGGATCGGCATCGGAGGGAACGGCCACAGCCACTTCGGGCTGACGGTACATCCAGCTGGTGGGAACATACTGGTACACCTGACGCACAGTGCCATCAGCCATGGTCAGATCGTTGGAATACAGACCAAAGTACTGGCTGGTCAGGGGATCGGTGGGATCCACGGTGAACGTCTTGGTATCGACGCTGGACATCGGGATCACTTCGGTCTCGGCGATCGCCATGCCGCAGGAGAGCAGCATGATCAGCGCCAGGAACGCGGATACGAACTTCTTCATGTTCTTCCTCCTTGAAATATAAGCCATTCTTCCTTGAACGGCTGTTTTTGGGGGCTTTTTGCCCGCTGAAGGGATTATATAAAAGGCTTATAAAAAAATCCATCAATGTGAACGGAAAATTATTCCGTTTTGTTTCATACCGTTTCGCAAAATTCCATCCTTTTTGCACAGATGAAAAAAGAGTGAAAATAAAAAGGAGTAAAATTACGCTTTACTCCTTTTGTTGTTTTGTCACAGGGGCTGCTTGGACGGCGTGCCCGCCTTGCGGGGATAGGGCTTGGGAGTTTTGAGCACCTTGCGGAGGGGCTGCAGCAGATGCTCGCTGCCCTCGATGGGCA
>JAKSQG010000045.1 GCA_024404275.1 Clostridia bacterium
TGCGCCAAAGAAAGCATAATCTCCTATCTATTTCAAGCTTTTAGGCGCGTTCAATTGAATATCTGCATAATTACCATGAACATTGTATTTCAAACCATAAAAAGCATAATTTCCAATGGCCACAATACCCTCTGGAATAGTTACTTCATAAATCGTATTACCTTTTAACGCAGCACCCGCTACTACAGTTACCAATGTCTTCGTTTTCTTATTGTACAGTTGGTCACCAATTGTTGTAAATGTTGCATTGTTAGGTGATACGTTAATAGTTTTCAGCATAAAGCATCCGGCAAAAGCACCGTCTCCGATTGAAGTAACATTTCCCGGAATATTTACAGTGCTGATTGGAGAACTGAAAAACGCTTTTACCCCTATTGTTGTAATAGTATCAGGCAAATAAAGATTGTACTATTTCTCGATTTCATATCCACTAAACTTAACTTCCGTTTCACGCGCGAAAGCCTTCTCACCGATTGATGTTACAGAGTACCCGTCAATATACTGCGGCACATAAATATCTTCACGGTTGCGTGCCCAATCAAACCCCGTAATTTCAACCGTACCGTTCCCTTTAATTGCATAAGAAAACAGCCCGCTTGTTCCCGTGTTGGCAGCATAACAAATACTGCTTACAAGCAACGCTGCCAGCAAGGCAACTGCAAACAAACACTTTTTCATAATTGTTCCTCCTTTTTTCCCGTTGGATCATTTGACTCCTGTACAATCAGCTTGTATTCATCCTTGTCAAGCTGCATTTTATACCAATAAATCTGTTTTCCCTTGTTTTCCTCATTTAGCCTGTCACATATCTCAATAACATGCCTCTGCACATCAATTGGCATCCTGGGACCAAGATAAACCTTACTCGGCAATGGCATCACCGTATTCTGTGGCAGATTATCCCCATATATCAACCCATTAGAGTCTTTGGATTTGTCAAGATGCGGGTAGGTTACAATAATCCGCCATTCCCGCTCTTTTTCCCAGTCTTTTGATTTCATCAGAAACGGCAGGACAGGAATATCTATTTTGTCACTCTTCCTTTGTTCTCTTTCGCGTTCCTTGTATTGGTTCAAAACCTTACTCAGCTTCTCCGGACTGTATTCTCCAAATCGTCTCGACGAGTATATCACCGGGAATAAATGATACACCGCTTCATAGTCTGCAGCCTCATCTTCCGAAAAATCATACGCAAGGCACATTCCTGCGAAATTATCAGCATATTGTCCCCACATGTACAAATCATTTTCATTTTCGGAAAATGATTTAATAAATGCACTGTCTGTTATGGTACGAAGTACATCCCCATCGACCGTGTCTTCAGCTTTTGCGCTTATTCCTTCAAAAGGATCATTCATTTTCCCGATTTCCGTCAAATGAACCGTACTGGTTTCCAAAGACCTGATTGCATAATAATCCGCACGCGAGTAACGATAAAGAATCGGCAGTTGCTTTTGATTCTCAGCTATCACGTCATATGCAAAATTCTTAAGCTATTCATCGTTTGATAGCTTATTATTGCTTATCCATTTCTGCATTTCTCCTCTGGAGTCCATCCGCAAGTCTGCACTTCCTTTCTTTGAAGCAAGCATATCATATTTCGCCATTTTACGCAAGTGCGTATACGCTATTGCGTAAAATTTTGTATTCTTGATTCGAGGTGAATAATATGTCAGTCAAGGATGCAGTTGCGGAACGGATTCAATAGCTGTGTATGGAACAGGGAATACGGTTGAACGATTTGGCTAATCGTTCGGGGGTTACGCCATCTTCTGTTTACAGTATGATGGATGAACGTCGCCGTGAAGTATCCGTAAATCTCGTCAAAAAGCTGTGTGATGGTTTAGGTGTAACGCTGACATAGTTCTTCAAAGCCGAAGTGTTCGAAAAATTGGAACAGGAAATTCAATAAAAGCATTTCCACACAAAAGAATGGAAATGCTTTTTTATTGCCGATTTATAATAAACAAACCCTTGCACCAATGCCGACAAACGCCAAGCAATAATACAAGAGTGTAATGCCGTATATATGAACCGCCTTTTCTCAGGTAGGGTTTGGGGAGCGCATGCTTTTCGGCATCGAAAAGCGTGCCCTCCCCAATCATCTGCCCGTTCCTTCTTATCGTTCCTCAAGCCTCGCCAGCCTGCGGATCGCCTTGCCTGCCGCCGTAAGCAGCAGCCCGGGCACCGCCGCCAGCAGTGAAGCCATGAACGCCAGCACGGCATAAACAAGCGCGCACACAAAGCCGCCCAGTGCCGCGGGATCGTCAAACAATAACCCCAGCACTACGGTCGATACGGCGTCGTACTGCCGCCATGCCAGCACCATCGTCAGTACAAACATCAAAGTCGCCAGCAGCGAGCCCATCAGAATGAATCCGCCGCCGCCATGCGCCCGTACAGGTTCGGGATGATACTCCGCCCCCGGGGTCGTGGGATAGCTTCGCACCGGGGCATTCTGCCGCTGCGCGGTATACGCCGCGGAATTCTGCTGCTGTGCCGCGCCAAAGCGCCCCACACTGCGTGCCGCGCCGCAGGATACGCAAATATTCACACGGTCATCATTCGCCGCACCGCACTTGTCACAATTCCACATGGCTGTTATTCCTTTCCGTACACCAATGCCACGGCATGGGCGCTGATGCCCTCCCCGCGTCCCTCAAAGCCCATCTGCTCCGTGGTGGTCGCCTTGACGGATACCCGTCCGATGGGCAGTTCCAGCGCCTCTGCAATGTTCTGCCGCATCTGCGGAATATATTCCATCAGCTTCGGCCGCTGCGCAATGACTGTCACATCCACGTTATAGGGCACAAAACCGTTGCTTTTCAATATCTCCGCCGCTTTTTTCAGCAAAATCAGAGACGAAATGCCTTTGTACTGCGGATCCTTGTCCGAAAAATGCTGTCCGATATCGCCCAGTGCTGCCGCGCCCAGCAGCGCATCCGTCAGCGCGTGCAGCAGCACATCGGCATCGCTGTGTCCCAGCAGCCCCTTTTCATAAGGGATTTCGACCCCGCCCAGGATCAGCTTCCGCCCCTCCGTCAAACGGTGAGCATCATAACCATGCCCCACACGCGGCATGCCCAGCGCGTAAAAATCCGCCACAGCACAATCCTCCGGTATCGTCAGCTTGATGTTGCGCACCCCGCCGGGGCACAGCCTGACCGGCACTCCCAAAGCGGAAACCAGCGCTGCGTCATCGGTGCAGCGGCTGACAGCCTCACGGTGTGCCTGCAGGATCAATTCCTTTTTGAACGCCTGCGGCGTCTGCACCGCCCGCAGCATCGAACGATCCGCTTCACCATCGATCACGCAGCCATCCGCCGTATGCTTCAATGTGTCCGTTACCGCCGTACAGGGAATGCCGCTGCCATACTCCCGTGCCGAGGCGATCACATTTTCCACGGTCATGTCATCCACCAGCGGCCTCGCGCCATCATGGATGAGCACGATGTCGCACTCCTCCGGCAGCGCTTCCAGACCGTTCAGCACCGATTGCTGCCGGTCCTGCCCCGCAGATGCCGTGCGTTCTGCCGCCATGCCGCAGCTGCGCAGCGCATCCATAGGTGCCGAACCGTCCTGCGGACGCGTCACCAGCACCAATCCGTCACAATGCCGCTTGAGCGTCTCTGCCGCCCGGCACAGTCCGGGGACGCCGCCCACACGCAGCATCGTTTTATTCGCCTCCGCGCCCATCCGGGTGCCGTTTCCCCCGGCCAGCAAAATTGCCCAGACGCTCACGTTTCCTCCTCATTGAGCTGCGAAAGCAGATACCGATAGATCTCTCCCGCATGCTTTTCCCACGCGCCGGTCAGCTTTTCCGCCATTTCCTGCAGCGGCACGTTCAGCTTCAGTTCCATCGCGGCAATGTCCCCTTCCATCAGGCACAGATGCGCTACATAATCACCGCGCCTCTCCCGCGTGATGGCAGTGGAAAACTGGTTTTCCTTTTCATAGCGTTCCCGATAGCCGGGTGCTTTTTCACAGATGGCGGTTGCAATGCTGTGCCGCATATGATTTTCAAAAAAAGAAAGCGTTTCGATCCCGGCCTCTGTCAGGCGGTAAAGTCCCTCCGTAGGACGCTCGATCACCGCTGCCAGACCATTTTCGGTCAGCGCACGCAGCGCCAGCACCAGCTCAATATCGTTCATCAGCTCGCTGTCCGTCACAAAATAGAGCAGCTGCAGATGCGTACTGGCGCCCAGTTCCCGCAGAATCAGCATCGTATAAAGCTGCGCCTGCGTGGGCTCCAACAAGGTTTTATCATTTGTCGGCATCGTTTCCTCCAAGGGCCGTCTGTGCGGCGCCCGCACTCCATTGTAATCGCTGGACAAGTGAATGTAAAGGTATTATAATGAAAGAGAAATGATTTTTACACATCGGAGGCAGTTATGGATCAGCAAAAATACCTTCTGACGGCGGTCGAACTGGATGAGGAAGGCACCCGCCACGCCCTTGTTCTGGGCGCCAGCGGCTCCGCCCGCGGGCTGCTCGGTCAGTACGCCGAGCGCGCCGACCGCGCCACCAAGGAAGAGGAATGGGCTTGCCGTGACTCCCTGTGCTGCCTGATGGCAGATGAATCCGTCCCCGTCAATGAGCAGGAGACCGCTGCCTCCATGGCGGAAGCCACCACCTTTGCCGGCATTGCCGTGCGCATTCTTTTTGCCCGCCTCCATGCCGGAAAAAAAGGCATCTCCGTGCTGCCCTGTGACGAAAAAGAGCACAACGGTGCCCTGTTGGAAGAAAACATGATCCGCTGCGCCCTTTTATGGAACCTCGGCCGTGATTTTCTGCGCTGGATGACGGAAGAAAATGCCGTCTGCTCCACCCTGCAGGATTGCGCCGAATGGCTGATTGAAGCCGATGAACACGCCGCCGCCCTGCTGCCTGTGGATGGCACCCGCGGAGCCGTGCGCCTTGTTCGCGACCTGACCCCTTACCGGGAACGCCGCCGTCTGATGCTGGGCGGCTCCTCGGCGCTGCTGGCCGCCTGTGCCGCCCTGTGCGGCATTTACCGCGTGGGCGACGCCATGCGGGATGACGATATCCGCGGTATCCTGGCCCGTGCGCTGACCCGTGTTTATCTGCCGGTCATGCCGGCCTCACTGGAGGATACCCTGCAGTACGCCGCCCATGTCTGCTCCTATCTGGAAAACACCATCGGTGCGGAAAGCTGGCCTGTAATGGGCGAAAACCTGCCCTCCCGTCTGATGAGCGGCGTCGTACCCGTGCTCAACACCTGGATGAATAAAGAAGGCGTGCTGCCGGCGGAAGCGGTTTTTGCCATCAGTGCCGCTGTCATGCTGCTTTCCAGCTGCCAGAGAACGGCGGAGGGCACCTATGAGCTGCCCGGTGAGGATGCCCGTCGCCCCGTACTCGACCGGGAAGCCGTTCTGTCGGCTTTCTCCCGCATGAGCTGCGATATGGCGCCCGAATCCCTTTCCTACGCCGCCCTCAGCGATGTCGAGATTTGGGGCTGCGATTTAAGGGAACTGGACGGCCTCGAAGACGCCGTAGCCAATCAGCTGCGGGATATGCAGCTGCTCGGCGTCCGCGAGGCCATGCGCACCGCCGTCACCGAAGAAGCCTGATCATTTCCAGAGCTCTTCGGGATAGGTACCGTCCGAAGACATCTTTTCAATGGCCTCCTGCACGGCAGGCAGGTCCTCACGATAGGTAATGCCATACCAGCGGTCGGTGGTGGGCAGCACCTTCACGGTGGAAATGCCCTCCTTCAGCGTATCGTTGACCACAAAGGGCAGATAGTATTCCGCCTTCATCGGGTTGTCCTTCAAACTGCCCGCATAGAAAGCGGGGAAGCGTGCCCACAGTTCATCCATCAGGTCGGGCGTAAAGCCCCACATGTTCATCGATACCACCGTTTCGGGCTCCAGACGCGTGTAGTGCTCCCCGTCGAGTGTGTACAGCGGTCCATCGCAGGTGGAAATGATGTGTGTGGTCTCCACAATGCCGGTCAGCAGGCCGTTTTCATCGGTACTGCACACGCCGCGGGAGACAAATCCGTTTTCGGACAGCGTGTTCTTCAGCTTAAAGCCCGCCATCACATACTCGCCCTTGCCGTGCGGCTGCTTCAAAAAGTCATAGACCACCTTGAAGGCGTCCCGGCCATAGAAGTCATCGCCGTTGATGGCGGCAAAGGGCGCGTCAACAAAAGGCTTGGCGCACATGACCGCGTGACCCGTACCAAAGGGCTTCACACGTCCCTCGGGCACCGCACAGCCCTCCGGAATGTTCTCCATGCGCTGCACCGCGTAATGCACCTCCATGTGTTCCGCAGCCCGGCGGCCGATGCCGTTTTCAAAATCGGCCTTGATGGCCTCGCTGACAATAAACACCACCCGGCGGAAGCCTGCACGGTAGGCATCATACAGTGAATAATCAATAATATGGTCGCTATGCTTTCCAAAGGACGCCAGCTGCTTGACCCCGCCGAAGCGGCTGCCGATGCCCGCGGCCATGACAATCAGAATCGGTTCCATTTTTGTTTCTCCTTTGCTTGCGCTGATAAAATCAGTATATCATATCTGTCTCTTTTTTACAACGCGGAGGAAGCTTATGCTGCACATCGTCCTCTATAACCCCGAGATTCCGCAAAACACGGGCAACATCGCCCGCTCCTGCGCCGCCACCGGCAGCGTGCTGCATCTCATCGAGCCGCTCGGCTTTGAGATCAGTGACCGCTATCTCAAGCGCGCAGGGTTGGATTACTGGCACCTGACACAGGTCATCGTCCACCCCGATTTTGAAGACCTGCTCCGCCGCTACCCCGACGCCGTTTTCCACTTTGCCACCACCAAGGCACCGCGCAGCTACCACGAGGTGCAGTACGGTCCCGATGATTTTATCGTCTTCGGCTGCGAGACCAAAGGCTTGCCCGAATCGCTGCTCAGCCGTGTCTATGACCGCTGTGTGCGCATTCCCATGCGCCAGGAGGCGCGCTCCCTCAACCTCAGCAACTCCGTCGCCATCCTTTTGTATGAAGCGCTGCGCCAGCACGATTTTGAAGGCCTGCAGGAAAGCGGTTCCCTCACCGGTCGGGAAGACGCCGTCTCCCCCTGGATGGATTATGTATAAGGAGTGCCGTCATGGAACAGCATCGTGATTATTTTGAGCGCCGCCTCGAGGAAAAAGAAGAGCAGCGTGACCGCTACCGTCTCGCCGAGGGCATGCTCGACTTTGGAGGTGTCATCGCCGGTGCCGCTGTCTGCCTCGTGCTGGTGGTGCTGATCGCCAGCCTGGCCAACTGGCTGCTCGGCGACATCCGAAGCGTATTCTCCGTCGTGCTCAAAACGATCGGAGGCGCAAAATAATGCTCTACTCCTGGTAGGAAACGCTGAACGCCATTGCCGCCTGCCGCGCCTGCGGTCTGTGCGAGGGCATCCACAACAAGGTGCCCGGGCAAGGCAATCGCAGCGCCCGACTGATGTTCATCGGCGAAGGTCCCGGGGCGGATGAAGATATGCAGGGGCTGGCCTTTGTAGGCGCCGCGGGGCAATTGCTCACCCGCATGATCTCCGCCATGGGCATCGACCGTGAGGATACCTACATCTGCAACGTGGTCAAATGCCGCCCGCCGCGCAACCGCACGCCGCTGCCGTAGGAAGCCGCCGCCTGCCTTCCCTTTCTGCGCTCCCAGGTGATGCTGGTGCGCCCCAAGGTGATCGTGCTGCTGGGCTCCACCGCCTGCAAAGCGGTGCTCGACCCCGATTTTCGCATCACCCGTCAGCACGGTCAGTGGACGGAGCGCAAGGGCTTCTGGTTCATGCCCACCTACCACCCCGCCGCCCTGCTGCGTGACCCCGATAAAAAGCGGGATGCGTGGCACGACCTGCAACTGGTCATGACAAAGCTCAAGGAGCTGCAAGATGCTGAATGAACTGAATCACACCCTGGAACAAGCCTCTCTTTCCCTCTGGCCCGACCGCGTTGTGGTCTTCGGTGACGGTCAAAGTACCACCCCACCGCTCATGCTCATCGGTGAGGCCCCCGGCGAGCAGGAAACGCTGCAGCGCCGCCCCTTTGTGGGCAAGGCGGGGCAGAACCTGCAGGAATTCCTCGATCTCATGGGCTTGGAAAGAAGCCAGATCTACGTTTCCAACGTCGTCAAAGTCCGCCCTTTTGAGATCGGTCCCACCGGCCGCAAACGCAACCGTCCCCCGACCAAAGAAGAGATTGCCTTTTTCCTTCCTTATCTGTTGAAGGAGATCGAGTTGGTACGCCCCGCCGCCCTCGTCACACTGGGCAACGTGCCGCTCAAAGCCCTGCTCAATGAAAAATCCACCGTGGGCGACACCCACGGTCTGTGGCACACTGCCGCCTGCGGTCTGCCGCTGTTTTCCCTCTATCATCCCGCCGCCATCATCTACCGCCGCGAGCTCAAGTCCGTTTATGAGGCCGATGTGCTGACGCTGAAGCACTCGCTGACAAATCAGGCGTAAAAAAGCGGTTTTGGAGCGTTACCCCCTTTCATCCGCCGCAAAGTATGCTACAATAGGTCCATCCTCAAAAGAAAGGAAGGCAACTGCCGATGGAATGGATTCTGGCAGTCATCCTGTGCGTGCTCGCCGGTGTGACACTGCTCATTGTGGAGGTCTTTATGCCGGGCTTCGGCGTACCGGGCGTTTCCGGCATCGTCCTGCTGCTGGGCGGCATCGCCACGGCGTGGGTGCAGTTCAGCCCCACCACCGCACTGATCATTCTGGCCGCCGTCACCGCGCTGCTTGCCATCGCCATCTCGCTGTCGCTGCGGTTGGTCGCAAGCGGCAAGCTGAAGCGCGAAGGCCTGACCCTGTAGGACAGCAACACCGATCCCGAAAAGCAGGAAGCCCTGCGTGAAATGCAGCTTTTTGTGGGCAAAACGGGCTCTGTGCGCAACGCACTTCGACCCGTGGGCGAAGCCGAATTTGACTGCGGCAAGCTCAGCGTCATCAGCGAGGACGGCTACATCGATAAAGGCGAAACCGTCCGCATCATCCGTGTGGAAGGCACCACCATTTACGTGGACAAAGTTACCCAATAATTTACTATAACAGGAGGTCATCACCATGCCCGGCATTACGATCGTCGCCGCTGTCGTCATTCTCATTCTTCTGTTGGTCTTCTTCCGCTATGTTCCCATCGGTCTGTGGATCCGTGCCCTTTCTTCCGGCGTCAAGATCCGCGTTTCCGCCCTCATCGGCATGCGCCTGCGCCGCATCTCTCCCCATCGTCTGGTGGATACCCTGATCATGGTCCGCAAAGCGGGTCTGGATATCTCCATCGACCAGCTGGAGCGTCACTTCCTGGCGGGCGGCAACATCGAACGCGTCGCCAAGGCCATGATCTCTGCCCAGCAGGCCAGCATTCCGCTGACCTTTGCCGAAGCCTGTGCCATCGACCTTGCCGGTCGTGACGTGCTGCAGGCCGTGCAGATGAGCGTTATCCCCAAGGTCATCGAAACGCCCCCCATCGCCGCCGTAGCCAAGGATGGTATCGAACTGCGTGCCAAAGCCCGTGTGACTGTGCGTACTGATATCAGCCGTCTGGTCGGCGGTGCCGGTGAAGAGACCATCATCGCCCGTGTCGGCGAAGGCATCGTTACCACCATCGGTTCCTCCGAAACGCACAAAGCTGTGCTCGAAAATCCCGACCTGATCAGCCAGAACGTGCTGAACAAGGGTCTGGATACCGGCACCGCCTACAAGATCCTCTCCATCGACATCGCGGACGTTGATGTCGGCCGCAACATCGGCGCTCAGCTGCAGATGGATCAGGCCGAAGCCGATCGCCGCATCGCTCAGGCCAAGGCCGAAGAGCGCCGTGCCATCGCCGTTGCCCGCGAGCAGGAAATGATCGCCGCCGTGCAGGAAATGCGCGCCCACGTTGTGGAAGCCGAAGCTCAGGTTCCCCTGGCCATGGCCGAAGCGCTGCGCACCGGCAAGCTCGGTGTCATGGATTACTATCAGATGAAGAATGTGATCGCCGATACCACCATGCGTGAAGGCATTGCCGGCGCCGCCGCTCCCCGTGCTGCCGCCCCCAAAGAAGAAAACGCCTGACCCATGAAAGGAGCAGTCCATGGAACTGCTGATCGTTATCATCATCATCGTCTGTATCGCCAACAGCAACAAAAAAAAGAAAGCCGCCCAGGAGGCTGCCGTCCGCAATAAAGTCATGCGGACGGCGGCGCCCCAGGTGACTGCGGAAAAGTTTGCCGCAGCCGTTGCCGAAAGGAAAGCAGCGGCCACGCAGCCTGCCCCCGCGGCTCCTGCCGCAGCGCCCGCCGCGGCAGCAAAAAAAGTCTCTGCCAAAGCCGTACGCCCTGCCATGCAGGTCTCCCGTCACATTGAGGAGGGCTGCGGCACGACCGGCTCCATTCAAACACCGGAGCATGTCCCGCACGAGCACGAAGGCAAGCCCCTTCCCTGTCATCCCGGAGACAGTGACCGCATCCCCCTTTCCCCCGAGCCTGCCGCGGCCCCGGCTGCAAAAGCCTCTCCCCTGTTCACGGGGGATGATCTGGTCCGCAGCGTGGTGATGAGTGAAATACTGACCCGTCCCCGCTTTGAAAACGGCCGGCGTGTCATCCGCTGAGAGGAAAGTATGAGCGAAAACATCCGTGTTCTGATTGCTGATGACGAGCCCGGCATGCGCCTCATCCTGCGCCGCATCATTGAGCGTGCCGAGGGCTATGAGCTGGTCGGCGAAGCCGAGGACGGTTTAAAGCTGATGGAGCTGTTTGACAGCTTGCACCCGCAGGTCGTCTTTCTGGATGTGGATATGCCGGGGCTATCCGGCGTTGCCTGTGCCAACCGCATTCAGGATGCCGATCCCGCCTGCGTGCTCATCTTTGCCACCGCGCACGAGCAGTACCGGGCAGATGCCTTTGAGGTCTACGCCTTTGACTATCTGGTCAAGCCCTTCAAGGTCGAACGTGTACTGCAAACACTGTCCAACCTTCGGGAGCGCCGGCTTAATCCGCCCGCCCCGGTGACCGTACCCGCCCCTTCCGCCGCTCCCCGGCCTACTCTTGGCCGCATGATGCTGCACACGGGCGAAGGCATCCGCATCATCAACATGGAGGACATCCTGCTGGTACAGCGGTAGGACCGTTCCACCGTACTCTACACCTCGGACGGCGGTCGATGCGCCATTTCCGATACGCTCAACGAGACCGAAGCCCGTCTGGATAAAAGCCTCTTCTTCCGCTGCCACCGCGGCTACATCATCAATCTGCGTGCCATTCGGGACATTACCCCCTATGGCCGCTGGACTTATGTGGTGCGCCTCAACGGCACGGACCGTGATGCGCTCATTACACAGGAAAAGCTGGATGAGCTGGAGCATCT
>JAKSQG010000046.1 GCA_024404275.1 Clostridia bacterium
ATAGCCCGGGGAAGGCGCCGCTCCTCTTTTCCGGGATGCGCCTGCCGCAAACGATCCCGCTTCCGGCACCGTATCCTCGGCCACCTCGGTCTTCATGCGTCCCGCGGTGGAAGAGGACAAGCCCGTGAAGATCCCGGCGGAGCAGCCGGAGGCGCTGTCTGATACCCGTGTCACACTGGTCCGCACCATTCGTCCCCGTCCGGTCGTCACCGAGGAAGAGTCGGCAGACGAAGCCGGCAGCCCCGCCGCCGACCTTGCCGAAACCCGTGCCACGCCGGTCAAGCCGCTCCGTGCTTATACCGCGGGTCCGGAGGATTCCGACATCAGCGAAGACCTTCCGCCGGAGGTTCCCTCCCGTCTTGGCGCACAGACGCGGGTCATCCCCGTCTTCCGCACCGCCCCCGCCGACGAGGCACAGCCGGCGCCCGCCGTCCCCGTCCCGGAGGAGCAGGCGCACATCCCCGCCGAGGCGGAAAACGCCCGCCGTTATTCCTCCGCGGATGATTACCGCTACCGTACCGATTCCGAGGATGACGAATATGACGACCGCGGCGCACATCGTCTGCTGTGGTTCGCCCTGATCGCCCTCGTCCTCGTCGTGTTCCTGTTTGGCGCCTTCCTGGTCTTTCTGCCCAAGGTGACCGCCCGCCCCGCGGACGGCTCCGGCATCATGGGAACGCTTTATAACCTGCGCGATAAGCTCTCCCCCGTCACCGGGCTGCTCGGCATCGAGGAAGAAAAGCCCGTTGTGGAAACCTTCCAGACGGCCTCCGGCACCGTCACGCAGGGATCGCAGGTGCAGTTCCAGATCACCACCAGCCGTTCTGTACAAAAGGTACGTCTGACCGACGCCACGGGCAAGGTGCTTTCCGCTTCCGTCACCTGTCCGGACAGCGGTACCACCTGGGTGGTGACCCTGCTGGCGGATGCGCCCTACAGCGGTTCGGTCTGCGCCGAATTCTGCTTCAACAACACCTGGTATCCTTCCGGCAACGCGCTGCCGCTGCAGGTCATCGCGCCCACACCGGTGCCTACGCCCGTGCCTGTCACGCCGGCGCCCACCCAGTATGTGGCCATTCCCATCACTCCGGTGCCCACGCAGTCCACCGTGGCAGTGCCCATCATGAATATCACCGCCGCGCCGACCGAGGTGCCCACGCCGACCCCCACACCCGTTCCGACGCCGACTCCGACGCCCGAACCCACGCCCACACCGGTGCCCACGCCCACGCCCATGCCTGCGTTTGAGGCTTCCGCCGCCGCGGATACCGATCCCGCCGCGCTCAAGATCACCGGCACCGTCTATCAGGACGGCAAAAAGGTCACCTCCTTTACCCGCAAAAGCCCCATCCGCATGCTCGACCCCAAGGATTATGATGCCTACGGCAAGGGCGTGTTTGCCTTCCGCGGCACCAATTTCCGTCAAAACGCCGTCTCCGGCACGGTAGATGTCAAACAGCAGACCATGTCGATCGAATGGAAATTCGAGCTCGGCAGCCTCAGGACCTCGGACAACGGCACCCTGTACGGTGTCGGCTGCACCGGTCAGCCCGCCATTGTGCAGTGGGCGCAGGCCTTCCGTGAAAAGTGGATGAACATCTACGAAGCCAAGCGTTCCGTCTCCGCCCTCAAGGAGGTCATCTTCGGCGCGCAGGACGGCAACATCTACTTCCTCGATCTGACCGACGGCACGCCCACCCGTGACCCCATCAAGCTGGGTTACCCCATCAAATCCTCAGTCAGCGTCGATCCTTACGGCTATCCGCTGCTGGCGGTCGGTCAGGCCATTTCCCGTCTGCCCAAGGGAACGGGCAAGATCGGCTACCATGTCTACAGCCTGCTGGACGGCAAGGAGCTGCTCTTCCTCGACGGCCGTGCTTCCAACTCCCAGAGCCAGTACGTCAACAACGGCGCATTTGACTCCTCCGCGCTCATCGACCGCGGCACCTCCACCCTCATCATGGGCGGCGAAAACGGTCTTGTCTATACCGTCTCACTCGATCCCCTGTTCAATTACCGCGATTCCGCCGGCAATCTGCTGGACAAAGCCACCATCAAGCTGAACAACAGCTCCGTGGTGCTCAAGACCAAGTCCGGCACCGAAGCCGAAAACAAAACCGGCATCGAAACCAGTCTGGCCATGTACGGGCAGTATCTTTACACCGCCGATACCCACGGCATCCTGCAGTGCATCGATACCGATACCATGACCGCCGTATGGGCGGCCGATGTGGGCGACAATACCGACGCCGCCCTCGCGCTGGACATGGATGAAAACGGCGCCGTCTCCCTCTACACCGGCAACACTGCCTATGCCCGCAACAAGAGCAAAACGCCCGTCACCCTGCGTTCCCTGAACGCGCTCACGGGCGAGAGCAACTGGACCTACACCGTCTCCTGTGCCTACAACGCCGATCAGCTGTCCGGCCTCAAAGCCAGCCCGCTGGTAGGTGACAATGCCATCGATGATCTGGTCATCTTCACCGTCAACATGACGGACGGCGGCAAAAAGTCCCGCGTCATCGCCCTGAACAAGCAGACGGGCAAGCTCGTCTGGGAGCAGGTGCTGGACTGCAACGCCGTCTCCAGCCCCGTGGCCGTCTATAACGCCGAAGGCACCGCCTGGGTCATTCAGGCCGGTCAGGACGGCGTGCTCCGTCTGATGAACGGCCGCACCGGCGCCGTCCTGTCCACGCTCGATCTGGGCGGCGAGATTCAGGGCAGCCCCGCGGTCTATAATGATATCCTTGTCATCGGCACCTGTTCCAAGAACAACAGCTATATGTACGGCATCCGTATCAACTGACGCTTCACCATGCGTCATCAAAATACATCATTTGGAGGCGATTCCCATGGAGAAAAAGTACCTTGTTGCCCTCGACCAGGGCACTACCTCTTCCCGTGCCGTCATTTTCACCTTCAACGGCGATATCGTTGCATCCAGCGGTGAGGAATTCCCCCAGCATTATCCGCAGCCCGGCTGGGTCGAGCATGACCCCGAGGATATCCTGCGCACACAGATCAATTCGCTGCGCGCCGCCGTTAAAAAGGCCAAGATCGATCCCGCGGAGATCGCCGCCATCGGCATCACCAACCAGCGTGAAACCACCCTGCTGTGGGACCGCAAGACCGGCAAGTGCCTTTACAACGCCATCGTATGGCAGTGCCGCCGCACCGCTGAATATGTAGAAGAACTCAAAGCTCAAGGCATGACCGATCTGATCCGCGAAAAGACGGGTCTGGTGGCCGACGCTTACTTCAGCGGCACCAAGCTCAAGTGGCTCATCAACCACCTCAACTGCCGCGAGCGCGCCGAAAACGGCAACCTCTGCTTCGGCACCATCGACAGCTTCCTCGCCTGGCACCTGGTCGAAGGTCATCCCCATGTCACGGATGCCACCAACGCCGGCCGCACCATGCTGTTCAACATCCGCACTCAGCAGTGGGATGACGATCTGCTCAAAATGCTGCACATTCCCGCCGCTGTGCTGCCCGAAGTGGTCGACAGTGCGCAGGTCATCGGTATGCTGGATAACAGTATCCTCGGCACGCCCATCCCCGTGGCCGCCATCGCCGGCGACCAGCACGCCAGCCTGTTCGGTCAGGCCTGCTTCTACAAGGGCATGGCCAAGAACACCTACGGTACCGGCTGCTTCATGCTGATGAACGCGGGCGAAGAGTTTTCTCTCTCCAATCACGGTCTGCTGACCACCGTGGCGTGGCGCCTCAACGGCAAGCCCACCTACGCGCTGGAGGGCAGCGTGTTCATGGGCGGCGCCACCGTGCAGTGGCTGCGTGACGAGATGAAGTTTGTCACCAACGCCGCCGACAGCGAAAAGCTGGCCACCTCCATCGCCGGCAACAACAATGTTTATCTGGTGCCTGCCTTCACGGGTCTGGGCGCCCCCCACTGGAGCATGTACGCCCGCGGCACGCTGTTTGGCATGACCCGCGGTACCGGTCACGCCGAGATCGTCCGTGCCGGTCTGGAAAGCATCGTCTATCAGAGCCACGACCTGTTTACTGCCATGGCAGCCGATATCGGTCACACCCCCGCCGTGCTGCGTGTGGACGGCGGCGCCGCGGCCAATGCTTTCCTGATGCAGTTCCAGTCCGATATCAGCCGCGTGGCGGTCGAACGCCCCGCCGTGCTGGAAACCACCGCTCTGGGTGCCGCCATGCTGGCCGGTCTTGCCGTCGGTGTGTATTCTTCCCTTGACGCCACCGCCGAAAGCCGCCGTACCGCCCGCCGCTTCGATCCGCAGATGGAAGTGGTCGAACGCGACCAGCTGCTGCGCGGCTGGCACCGTGCGGTCGACTCCGTGCTCTACTGGGCCAACCACGAATAATTCTCAGGAGGTTCTGTTATGAAGCTGATCATCGCCATCGTTCAGGATGAAGACGCGTCCCGTCTCATTTCCGCCCTGATGAACGACGATTACCGTGTCACAAAGCTGGCCACCACCGGCGGCTTCCTGCGTGCCGGCAACACCACCCTGCTGGTCGGCGTCGATGATGACCGTTTTGATAACTGCATGTCCATCATCGAAAAGCTTTGCAAAAGCCGCAAGCAGATGGCCGCTTCCCCCATCACCGCGGGCAGCGCTGCCGGCATGTACGCGCCCATGCCCATCGAAGTCACCGTGGGCGGCGCCACCGTGTTTGTAATGGAAGTGGCTCAGTTTGCCAGGTTCTGATTTTTCCATTCTGCCCACCGAGCGTTTTATTGGCCTCGGCGAGCCGCAGCGGCAGCTGATGAGCAGCGTACGTGCCGGCACCCTGCCGCACGCCGTGCTGCTGCTGGGCATGCCCGGCACGGGCAAGCGCACGCTTGCCCGCCATCTTGCCGCCGCCCTTTTGTGCACAGGCGAGGGCGAACGCCCCTGCATGCGCTGCCGTGCCTGCAAGCGTGTTGCCGCACGCACGCACAGCGACCTGTTGATGCCCGATGCGGGTGAAAACGACCGCACCATCAAGGTCGACCAGCTGCGTGATATCATCCGCGCGCTGTCGATGCATGCCGGTGAGGGCGGCCGCCGCGTTGTGCTGCTGGAAAACGCCCACCGTATGAACCTGCAGGCGCAAAACGCCCTGCTCAAATCCCTCGAAGAGCCGGATGAGGACACCACCTTTCTGCTCACCGCCTCCTCCGAGGCGCAGCTGCTGCCCACCGTGCGCAGCCGCTGCCGCGTCACTCGCATCCCCCCGTGGGAAACCGAGCGCATCGAGCAGGAGCTGCTCCGTCTTGGCTGTGACGCCGCTCAGGCGCACGAATTGGCTGTGATGTCCTTGGGCAGCCTCGGCAGCGCCATCGAGCATATGAGCTCCCCTGCCTTTGCCGCGCTTCGTGAAACCGTTGAAAGCACCTTTTTTTCGGTCGCCTCTGCGCAGGATGTACCCATCTTTTCCGCCCGCCTCAAGGACAGCAAGGACAGCGCCGCCGACCTGCTCGACCTGATGGAGCAATTGTGCCACGAGTACCTGCTCCACGCGCACGGTCTGGGCGCCGCGCCGCAGCTTGCAAAAGCCCGCTCGGCGGAGCTTTGGGAAAACGCATCGCCCCGCGCCCTTGAAAAAATACTGGACGGCATCATCGCCGCCCGCAAATATAAAGAAGCCAACGTCTCCTGGCAAGCCATTGCCGAAAGACTGTTGTATCTGATTTCGGAGGAAAATCTATGACCACCATCGTAGGCGTTCGTTTCCGCAACGCCGGCAAGCTTTATTATTTCGATCCCGGCAAGCTCTGGCCCACCGCGGGCGACGCTGTCATTGTCGAAACCACCCGCGGCATCGAATACGCCGAGGTCGTCACCGGCGTGCAGGAGGTGGAGGACGGCCAGCTTTCCCATCCGCTGACGCCCATTCTGCGCGTAGCCACCGCCGAGGATGCCCGCCGCAATGCCGAAAATCAAGTCAAGCGCGCCGAAGCGCATGATATCTGCCTCAAAAAGATTCAGGAGCACAAGCTGGAAATGAAGCTTGTCAGCGTTGAATACACCTTTGACGGCAGCAAGATCATCTTTTATTTCACTGCCAACGGCCGTGTGGATTTCCGTGCGCTGGTCAAGGATCTGGCCTCCATTTTCAAGACCCGCATCGAGCTCAAGCAGATCGGCGTGCGTGACGAGGTCAAAATGCTGGGCGGTCTGGGCATCTGTGGACGCCCCGTATGCTGCTCCCAGTTCATGAGCGATTTCCAGCCCGTCTCCATCAAAATGGCCAAGGAGCAAAATCTTTCGCTCAACCCCACCAAGATCAGCGGCGTCTGCGGCCGTCTGATGTGCTGCCTTAAATATGAAGAAGATCATTACGAGGCCACCCGCAAGCGCATGCCCCGCATCGGCCGTGATGTCATCACCCCCGACGGCATCGGCTGCGTGCAGGATATCAACGTGCTCAAGGAGACCGTGCGTGTCCGCATCGTAAAGGGTGATTCCAGCGAGACCAACGATTATCCCCTGGCCGATATCCAGCGCATCGGCGGCAAGCCCGCTCCCGCCCCCGTCGCGGCTGTTGAAAACACCGACGAACCGGATGAGGAGCTTCTTCCCACCAACGAAACCATCATCGACGCCCCCGAGCTTCCGCTGGACGAAGAATAAACGATAACATTGAATTGAAAGAAGGATTCCCACATGGCTGAAAGCCGCAAGGACGAAATCATCCGCCTGCAGAATGAAATCATCCAGTCCATGGCCAAGAGCAATCTGCGCTCTGTCTACAATGATTTCTTCGGTGTTCCCAAAGCGCCCGATGTGCCCGCTCCCGCTGCTCCCGAAAAGAGCAGCACCTCTGCCAAAGCACCCGAGGCGACCGCCACCTCCGATGGCAACGGTCGTGCTGAAACGGACGCCAAAGCGCAGGAGAATCCGCCCGAGAAGCTGGAGGACCTGCTCAAGGAGCTGAACGGCTACATCGGCCTTGATACCGTCAAGGAAGAGATCGACACGCTGGTCCATTGGGTCCAGATCGACAAAAAGCGCCGTGAGCACGGCCTGCCGCAAAACGACCTCTCCCTGCACATGGTGTTCAGCGGCAACCCCGGTACCGGCAAGACCACCATCGCACGCATCCTCTCCCGCATCTTCCATTCCCTGGGCATTCTGTCCAAGGGGCAGCTGGTGGAAGTGGACCGCGGCGACCTCGTCGCCGGCTATGTCGGCCAGACGGCCATCAAGACCAAAGACGCCATCAACAAGGCCATGGGCGGCGTGCTCTTCATTGACGAGGCCTACGCCCTGACCAACCGCGGCGAGAACGACTACGGCACCGAGGCGGTAGATACCCTGCTCAAGGCCATGGAGGATCACCGTGATGACCTCATCGTCATCGTGGCGGGCTACATCGAGCCCATGGAAGAGTTCATCCATTCCAACCCCGGTCTGGAAAGCCGCTTCAACCGCTATATCGACTTCCCGGATTACACACTGGACGAGATGATGGCCATCTTCGATATGCGCTGCAGCAAAGCCGGCTACACCATGGATGACGAAGCCCGCTGTGCCGCCCGCGCCGTCATCGCCCGTGAAAGCACTGCCGATGTCAAGGGCTTCGGCAACGCCCGCGGCGTGCGCAACCTGTTTGAGACTTCCATCGCCCGTCAGGCGGACCGTCTTGGCGAGACCGAGGGCGAGCTGACCCGTGAAATGCTCATGGCGCTCCTGCCCGAGGATATCACCGGTGAAAAGCCCGCCCCCGCCGCGGAGGATGCTCCGAACGAAGAAGCCATTGCCCCCGCCGAAGAGAGCGCCCCGCAGGAATAACTTCATCACTGCCTCTTTTCAAAGTGCCGTTCGCGGCACTTTTTTTACCGTTTGATACAGCAAAACACGAACATTAATTTTTATTCATAAACGTTATTGACATTAAAGTCCGTACATTATATAATACCTTTCGTCACATTTTCCCTATTTTATTGTATTTGGAGGCTCTTCATGAAGAAGTTCTTCGACCTGCGGGCGAACGGTACCAATACCCGTACCGAGATCATCGCCGGCATCACCACCTTCGCCACCATGGCGTACATTCTGGTAATCCAGTCCAGCTGGATGACCGCTGCCGGCATGAACGGCACCGGCGTTATGCTGGCCACCGCTCTGATCTCCGGTCTGGCCACCCTGATCATGGGTCTGTATGCCAAAATGCCCTTCGCGCTGGCTCCCGGCATGGGCACCAACGCCATCCTCGCCTTCACTCTGGTTGCCGGCGGCATCTGCACCTGGCAGCAGGGTCTGACCTGGGTGTTCATCTCCGGCTGCATCTTCGTTCTGCTCTCTGTCTTCAAGATCCGTGAAAAGGTTGTCGAGTGGATCCCCAAGGTCCTGAAGGTCGGTGTCGGCGCCTCCGTCGGTGCCTTCCTGATCCGCCTGTCCCTGGTCAACGGCAACATGATCTCCGTCGCCGGCTCCTCCTACGCGCTGAATCTGGAGTTCTCCGATCCCGCCGTGCTGCTGGCCTGGATCGGTCTGGCCATCACCCTGATCCTCTACTTCCTGCGCATTCACATCAACGGCAAGACCTACCACATCCGCGGCTCTCTGCTGATCTCCATCATCCTGATCACCATCATCGGTATCCCCATGGGCGTGGTCAGCGTTCCCTCCTCCATCATCACGCAGAACGCCTTCTCCTCCCTGGGCGATGTGGTCTTCAAGCTGGACTTCGCCGGCGCCTTCATCCCCGCCATGTTCGTTTACATCCTCATGTTCTTCATGAGTGACTTCTTCTCCACCCTGGGCACCGCTCTGGGCGTGGCCGGCAAGGCCGGTATGCTGGACAAGGACGGCAACCTGCCCGCCATCGGCCGCATCTTCCTGGTAGACTCCTGCGCCACCGTGGTGGGTGCTGCCTGCGGTCTGACCACCGTGACCACCTATGTTGAGTCCGCTTCCGGCGTGGAAGCCGGCGGCCGCACCGGTATGACCGCCGTGGTCACCGCCATCTGCTTCTTCCTGAGCATGCTGTTTGCTCCCCTGTTCCTCATGGTGCCCAACGCCGCCACCGCTCCCGCTCTGATCATCATCGGTATCTCCATGATGCAGACCCTCAAGGATGTGGACTTCAAGAACGTTGAATGGTTCCCCGTCGGCCTCATGCTGATCGTGTCCATCTTCGGCGGCATCGCCAACGGCATTGCTCTGGGTCTGGTGGCCTACTGCCTCACCCACTATGCCCGCTACCTGTTCACCCCCAGCAAGGCCAAGTGCCCCAACGTGCTGACCCTGGTCATCACCGTGCTGTGCTGCCTGCAGTTCATCAAGTAATTCTTGTCCCCCTGGGCCGGGTTCACCCCGGCCCTTTTTTAAACGAAAGGAATAAGAATCATGCAGATCATCAAAAACAAGGATCGTTCCCGCCTCATCAAGGCCGCCAAGGGTCTCATCCCCTGCGATGTTTCCATCGATAACGTTCAGCTGGTCAACGTCCTCACCGGTGAGATCTACCCCGCCGGCGTGGATATTCTGGATGGCGTGGTCGTCCGCGTCCGTGAATCCGGCCGTCCCTGCACCCCCGCTGCCGCTCAAGCGGTTGACGGTCAGGGCAAGTACCTGCTCCCCGGCTTCATTGATGTCCACATGCACGTTGAATCCACCATGATGGTTCCCGAAAACTTCGGCAAGGCCGCCGTGGTATGGGGTACCACCACCGCCGTGACCGACCCCCACGAGATCGCCAACGTCATGGGCGTTGCCGGCGTCAAGTACATGCTGGATTCCGCCAAGCGTTCTCCCCTGCGCATCTACACCCTGGCTCCCAGCTGCGTGCCCGCTGTGCCCCATCTGGAGGGCGCCGGCGCCGCCTTCTTTGCCAAGGAAGTGTCCGAACTGCTCGCTGAAGACGGCATGATCGGCGTGGCCGAGGTCATGGATTACATCGGCGTCATCAATGACGATCCCCGCATGCACGATATCATTCAGGCCGGTCTGGATGTGGATGGCTTCATTCAGGGTCATGCTCCCTGCGTTTCCGGCGATGACCTGTGCGCCTATCTGTGCGGCGGTCCCGTCAGCGACCACGAAGTGCGCGCCGCGGGCGAGCTGGTCGAAAAGCTGCGTCTGGGCATGCATGCCAACATCAAGTCCTCCTCCCTGTCCGACACCGTGCAGGAGTTCATCAAGGGCGTCAAAAACGTGCCCATCCGCGACAATGTCTCCATCTGCACCGATGACGTACACGCTGCCGACCTGCTCTCCACCGGCCATATCAGCCACGTGGTGAACGAGTGCGTCAAGGGCGGCATCTCCTCCATGGATGCCATCCGCTTTGCCACCTACAACGCCGCCCGCGAGCTGCGTCTGGAGGATGGCGGCTGTGTCGCCCCCGGCTATGTGGCCGACCTGCAGATCGTATCTGACCTGACCTTTGCCAACCGCCCCGACATGGTCTTCGTGGCCGGCAAGATGGTCTCCAAAGATGGCGTGCTGCTCACTGAAAAGGCCGTCAAGGCCATTGAGCCCGGCGTCAACACCGTCAACATTCCGCAGATCACCTCTCCCGATGTCTTCGGCATCTCCTCCGATAAGGCTGAAGAAAAGCTGCTGGTCTTCTCCGCCGCCCGCTCCAGCATGCAGCCCGGTCAGAAGCTGGTATACCGCTCCTTCCCCGTTGAGAATGGCAAGGTCGTCATTCCCGACATCAAGGAGAACCAGTTCATTTCCGTCGTCAACCGTCACGGTTCCGGCGATATGACTACCGTCATCTGCTCCGATTTCTGCCTGATGCACGGCTGCGTGGCCTCCACCATCAGCCATGACTCCCACAACATGACCATCGCCTACACCGACCCCAAGGACGCCTACGTGGCGGCCAAGGCGCTCGAAAAGATGGGCGGCGGCATGGTGTATGTCGAGAACGGTGAGGTCGTCACTGCCCTGCCCCTGCCTGTGGCCGGTCTGATGAGCCCCCTGCCCGTGGATGAGATTGCTCCCGTTATCGCCGCCATGGACGAGGCCGTCATGAAGGCTTCCGATTACCGCAGCCCCATGCTGCTGGCCATCGCCATCCTCGCCCTGCCCGTGCGCCCCGGCATCATCATTACCGACCGCGGCATCATCCGCGGCGAGACCCTGGAGTTCATCCCCCAGCGTCTCGCGGCTTAACGGAGTATAACGGAGATTCGTTGGGGCGGGTCCGCTTTTCGTGCCGAAAAGCGTGCCCGCCGCAAACCCCACCTGAGGACAGGCA
>JAKSQG010000047.1 GCA_024404275.1 Clostridia bacterium
CCATGCCGCCCTTGGCCTTGAGGCCGTGGTTGATGCAGGGAGCGTAAGCGATGATCAGGGAAGGACCATGATAAGCTTCAGCCTCGAGCATGGCCTTGATGACCTGCTGAGGATCGCTCATGGCGACCTGAGCAACGTACACATAACCATAGGACATGGCGATCATGCCCAGGTCCTTCTTCTTGGTCTTCTTACCGGAGGCAGCGAACTTCGCCACAGAACCGGTAGGAGTGGCCTTGGAAGCCTGGCCGCCGGTGTTGGAGTACACTTCGGTATCCAGAACGAGGATGTTGACATCCTGGTTCTGAGCCAGAACGTGGTCCACACCGCCGAAGCCGATGTCATAAGCCCAACCGTCGCCGCCGAAGATCCAAACGGACTTCTTGGCCAGCATATCGGCGTCAGCCAGAACGGCCTTGCAGGTATCGCACTTGGGTTCGCCGATGGCGGCAACCAGAGCGTCAGCAGCCTTGCGGGAAGCATCGCCCTCGTCCTTGACTTCCAGCCAAGCCTGAGCGGCAGCCTTGATGGCTTCGTTCTGGGCATTCTCGGCCAGAGCCTTGACGTTTTCGGTCAGCTTGGCGCGGCGCTGGGCCACAGCCAGGTTCATACCGAAGCCGAACTCGGCGTTATCCTCGAACAGGGAGTTGGACCAGGCAGGACCATGACCCTTTTCGTTGGTGGTGTAGGGGCAGGTGGGGGCGGAACCGCCGTAGATGGAGGAGCAGCCGGTGGCGTTGGCAACGATCATGCGATCGCCGAACAGCTGCGTGACCAGCTTGACGTAGGGAGTTTCGCCGCAGCCGGCGCAGGCGCCGGAGAACTCAAACAGGGGCTTGAGAGCCTGGCTGTTCTTGACAGAGGCCTTGTTTTCGATCTTGTCGGCCACTTCAGGCACAGTGACGGCATATTCCCAATTGGCCTCTTCCTTGCGCTGGGTATCCAGAGGCTTCATGATCAGGGCTTCCTTGCCCTCCTTGCCGTGCAGCGGGCAGACATCCACGCAGTTGCCGCAGCCGGTGCAATCCAGCGGGCTGACCTGCATACGATACTGCATGCCGGCGAATTCCTTACCGGTAGCCTTCTTGGTCTCGAAGCTTTCGGGCTTTTCGGCACCGTCAGCCACATAGATGGGACGGATGCAGGCATGGGGGCAAACGATGGCGCAGTTGCCGCACTGCACGCAGTTGGCAGCCTGCCATTCGGGCACCATGACGGCGATGCCGCGCTTTTCGAACTTGGTGGTGCCGACGGGCACGATACCGCGGGGATCCAGCTTGGAGACAGGCAGATCGTTACCGGCCTGAGCCAGAACGGGAGCCACGAACTCCTTGAAGTATTCGGTGGCGCCGGCGGGCTCGGTGGCGGTGGCGCCGGTGGTGGTGGTGGCCCAATCAGCGGGGATTTCGACCTTCACCAGACCGTCAACAGCAGCGTCGATGGCGGCATAGTTCATGTCGACGACGTTCTGACCCTTCTTGCCGTAGGAGGCAACGACCTTTTCCTTCATGTACTTCTCGGCATCCGCATAGGGGATGATCTCGGCAAGCTTGAAGAAAGCGGCCTGCAGGGTGGTGTTGGTACGGCCGCCCATGCCGATCTTGCGGCACAGGTCAATGGCGTTGATGATGTAGAGCTTGGCTTCCTTCTTGGCCAGCAGCTGCTTCATCTTGGCGGGCAGACGATCATTCAGCTCTTCCGCGCTCCACTGGCAGTTCAGCAGGAAGGTGCCGCCCTTCTTCAGGGGGCTGACCATGTCATACATGGTGACATAGGCGGGGTTGGAGCAGCTGATGAAGTCAGCGGCGTCGATCAGATAGGGGCTCTGGATGGGGGTGTCGCCGAAGCGCAGATGGGAAACGGTCAGACCGCCGGACTTCTTGGAATCATAGAAGAAGTAGGCCTGAGCGTACTTTTCAGTGTGGTCGCCGATGATCTTGATGGAGTTCTTGTTGGCACCGACGGTACCATCGGAACCCAGACCATAGAACATGCAGGCGGTGGTGCCGGCGGGAGCGGCCTCGTAGGTCTCGCCCAGGCTCAGGGAGCTGCCGGACACGTCATCAATGATACCCACGGTGAAGTGGTTCTTCATCGCGCCGTCCAGGTTGTCGAACACAGCCTTGACCATGGTGGGGGTGAACTCCTTGGAGCCCAGACCGTAACGGCCGCCAACCACCTTGATATCGCTGCGGCCGGCTTCGGCCAGAGCGGACACGACATCCAGATACAGAGGCTCGCCCAGAGAACCGGACTCCTTGGTGCGGTCCATCACGGCGATCTTCTTCACGGAAGCGGGCAGTTCCTTCATCATGTACTCGACAGAGAAGGGACGATAGAGGTGAACCTTCAGCACACCAACCTTGGCGCCTTCGGCGTTCATCTTGTTGATGGTCTCGTGGATGACGTCGCAGCCGGAGCCCATGCAGACGATGATCTTCTCGGCATCCGCAGCGCCTTCGTACTGGAAGGGCTTGTAGGTACGACCGGTCAGCTTGGCCACGTCGTTCATGCACTCTTCCACGATGGCGGGAACAGCGGTGTAGAAGTTGTTGGCAGCTTCACGGCCCTGGAAGTAGATATCGCTGTTCTGAGCGGTACCGGCCTGATGGGGATGATCGGGGTTCAGCGCGCGGGCACGGAACTCTTCGATCTTGTCCCACGGCACCAGGGACTTGATCTCTTCATAGCCGTTCTTGGGATCGATAGCATCGATCTTCTGAATTTCATGAGAGGTGCGGAAGCCGTCGAAGAAGTGCAGGAAGGGCACAGAGCTCTTCAGGGTCGCCAGATGGGCAACCAGAGCCATATCGTGGGCTTCCTGAACAGAGTTGGAGGCCAGCATGGCGAAGCCGGTCTGACGGCAGGCCATGACGTCGGAATGATCACCGAAAATGTTCAGAGCGTGATAAGCCAGAGCACGGGCGCTGACATGGAACACGCTGGGGGTCAGCTCACCGCTGATCTTGTACATGTTGGGGATCATCAGCAGCAGACCCTGAGAAGCGGTGAAGGTGGTGGTCAGAGCACCGGCGGACAGGGAGCCGTGAACGGCACCGGCAGCACCGGCTTCAGACTGCATCTCAGCGATCTTGACGGTCTGACCAAACAGGTTTTTTCTGTCATGGGCAGCCCACTCGTCCGACATTTCAGCCATGGGCGAGGACGGAGTGATGGGGTAGATGGCCGCGACATCGCTGAAAGCGTACGCCACGTGCGCAACTGCACCGTTACCGTCAATCGTATACTTGAAAGACATGGGTATCTCCTCCTTAATAAAAATCTCATTTGTCTGAGGGCATATGGACGCACCATATCCTTATATATTATAAGAATATGTTTTGCAGTTAGTCAATCCTAACCAAGGATTTTTTGCCCGAGACGCCCGTATTATGCACTTTTATTCATCATTGTTTCATGTTTTTTGCAAAAAATGAAATAAAATGCCCCCGGCAGAAAAACCTGCCGGAGGCGTTGTTTTACACAAAAGGAAAATCAGTAAATGCGGACCTCGAAAATGACGGCATCGGGGGCACCGTGGGTGGCGATGGTTTCGATACGCACCGCGTCACAATCGACCGCGTCAAAGGGGATGATGTTGAGGCGCTGCAGGTTGCCGCGGACCTGTTTGCGGGCGGCTTCCGCACCGTCTTTCAGCAGTACGACATCGTAGTCGCGTACCAGCTCGGGCGGGGTGCTCTTGACCTGCTCGGCGGCACGGACGGAAGAAAGTGTCAGCTTGATGGACTTGCTGAGGTTGGGGTCGAAAACGAGACGGACTTCGCTGACCGCTTTGCTTTCGGCAAGCTTCAGCGTGAGGGAACCATGCTGGCCGTTTGCCTTCCAGCAGTTGCTGTTTTCGCCTTCACTGCGGCTGATGCCGTTGATGACATTGACGGCAGGTTCTTTCTCGCTGTCAGCGCTGACGGCGGCGGTAAGCGCCATATCGGCGGGGTCTTCGTTTTTGAAGCCGGGGATGTAGCAGTCATCCTTCAAAAGGGTCTGCTGCAGCTGATGGATATCGACGCCGCGGATGGAGGTGCCGCCTGCGATGGCAAGCGCCGCGGCGGTACCGATGGCCTGACCGCCCACGGCACAGGTGCCCATCACGCGGGTGGAGGCCATGGCCAGCTTGCTGGCGCTCAGGCTGCGGCCGGTGATGAACAGGTTTTCGGTGTTTTTGGCCAGATAGCTGCGGTAGGGGATGGTGTACAGACCGTCAAAGGGATAGATCTCGCTGGGCATTTTGTCAAAGTCAAACAGGCCGTGCTCGATGTGATTATCGACCGCCCAACCGCCGTAGGCAACGGCGTCGTCAAAGACGCGGTTTTCCAGCAGGTCGTTTTCGTTGAGGATGTAGTCGCCCTCCATGCGGCGGCTCTCGCGCATGCCGGGCAGCATGCCCACCCATTCCAGATCATAGTTGGCGGCGCCGTGATTGCCGCCGTTTTTGATGTGATCCCACACGCCATAGATGCAGTTGAACAGCTCGTCGCGAATGTCCTCAAACTGTTCGATGATGTCACCCTTATCACCGTTGACCTCGATCCACCAGTAGCCGTAATCCATGCAGTAGCTGTCGGTCATGAGGGCAAGCGCTTTTTTATCCACGCTTTCGATGAGCGCGTCGGCTTTTTCTTCCAGCTGCGGACCGATGAGGTCGGCATGCTTGCGGTAGCGCAGCTGCTCCTCAGTAAAGTGACGGGCGGTCTTGGGCGGGGTGAAAGGAACGGGCTCGCCGCGGTTGACGGCCTTGAACAGCAGGGTATTGCCCATGCGGTGATCATCGGGCTCGGCGGGGGCATGCGGCTCGTTGAATTCGGCCTTGCCCTCGCTGCCGGTGCGGAAGGGCACACCCGCAAAATAAGCCAGGGTGCCATTGCCCGTGCAGTCGGCAAAGATATCGGCGCTGATGGTCCATTCGGTCTCGGTGGTCATCTGCCAGCAGCGGACAGACTTGACACGGCCGTTTTCACATGCCGCATCGTGCATGGTGGTGTTGAGGAAAACGGTCAGGTTCTTTTCGTGGGAGGCTTCAAACAGCACACGGTCCCACGCGGAGAAATTGAAATAGCGGTTGACGGCTTTGTTGTTGAGCAGAATCTCACGCAGGATGCCGCCTTCCTCGGCATTGGGCTTGGTCTCATCCGCCGAGGCGCCGCAGATGTGCATGCGGATCTCACTGGAGGCGTTGCCGCCGAAAACGGGACGCTCCTGAATGAGCGCCGTGCGGGCACCGTGACGTGCGGCGGCAATGGCGGCGATGAGGCCGTTCATGCCTCCGCCCACAACACAGAATTGAAAGGATGCTTGTTTTTCGCGTGCTTTCATTCTTCCTCTTCCTCCTTCAGCGTGAATCGGGTGGGATCGAGATCGATCTCCCCGGGCTTTTTGACAAAGATGCCGAATTTGATGGGTACACCCTCGGCGGTGTATTTCATTTCGTGTTCGGTCAGGTAGTTGGGGGCAAAGCCGCTTTGATGCAGATCACGGGTGAGATAGCGGCACTCAAAGCCGCAGACCTCAAAATACTTGAGGGAATCGTTGAACAGGGCATCGTCGTCGGTCTTGAACCAGATCTCGCCTCCGTCGACCAGAAAGGTGCGGTACTGCATCAGTTGGCGGGGATGGGTCAGACGGCGCTTGTGATGCTTCAGCCGCTCCGCCCAGGGATTGCAGAAGCTGATGTAGATCCTTTCTACCCGATCTTCCGCCGAAAATGCCTTGTAAATGTAGCTGATGTCGAACTTGACCAGCATCAGGTTGCGGACAGGCGCATCCCCATAGGCGGCGGCGACGTTGCGGCGCGCATTGCCAAGAACATCAGCGGAAATATCAAAGGCGGCGTAATTGACATCGGGGTTTTCATGCGCCATGACCGCGGTGGAAACACCCTTGCCGCAGCCCAGTTCGACGTGCAGCGGCTGCTCCTTTTCAAAGCTCTGCCGCCAGTGTCCGCAAAGCGTTTCCGGCTCACGGGTGAAGAACCCGCACTCCGTCAGTTCAGGCAGCGCCCATTTTTTCTTCCGCATATGCATATCGGCTTGAATCCCCTTTCATCACTGCCGCCAGTATAACACAGACGGGGAAATTGTTCAATCATCTGTACGCAAAAAAGCGGCCCCCGAAGGAGCCGCAAAAGAGCGGGAGAAACGATTACTGGGGCGGGTTACCTTTCCAGGAATGACCGCAAACGGTGCAGGTAATGGGATAATAACCGTTGTGCCAGGTGCCGCTGGCATCCTCATAGCCTTCGACCCAATCGCCCCAGTTGCCAAAGTCCCAGCAGCTGCTGATTTCGTAGACAGTGCCGCAGATGGTGCAGATGTACATATGGTTTTCGTCGCCGATGTACTTGCAGACAACGTTGCAGCGCTCGGTGATCTCTTCGCCGCAGCCGGCGCAAACACCGTAATGGCTGATGTCGCCGTCCCAGGTCCAATCGACCACATGGCCGGTATCGGTGCCGAAGTTGTGATATTCCACATAACGGCAGACCTGGCAGATGCGGCGCTCTTCGCCCTGACGGAGGCAGGTGGCTTCACGCAGCGTCTTCCATTTGCCCCAGGTGTGGACGTGGACCAGCACGCGGCAGGCGCCGCAATCGGTGCAGGAGAATACGTCAAAATCGCCTACCACTTCGGCGGTCTCGCTGAAGGCATGAGCGGAAGCTTCTTCGCCACTCAACAGCTCGGCCAGACCGGGTTTGACTTCGGAAGAGAGGATGGTGAGGGTATTGTTTTCGTCCACCTTGACAGCGGCTGTGCCCAGCACGGTGCCATTGTCATCAGTCCAGGTGACGGTGGCTTCGCCGGCGCCGGCGGGGACCAGCACGGACGTGCCCTCGACAGTCACAACAGCTTCATCGGAAGAGGTGACGGCGGCCAGGGCGGTGGTGATGCCCATCAGCACAAGGCAGATGAGCAGCGCGGTCAGCAGTTTTTTCATGGGTTTTCCTCCGTTTGTTCAGAATAAAAAACAGCTGTAATTATAATTAGATTGAGGAAATTTGTCAATGAAAGAAGGCAAAAAGTGCTTGACAAAAGGCGTTGATTGGGGTATGATATCTGCGGCTCAAAAAGAGCCTGTGCCATAGACAGCTGGTACGCCGCAAGGTGTTTGAAGGTGAAAGCCGCCCGCCGAGGCGCAAGCGCATGATTGAATTTATGCCCTTGTGCCCTGCACAGGGGCTTCTTTTTATTCTCAGCCGGACGGAAGGTGAAAACAACAATGAGCAAGAATCAGGAAGCGAAGAAGGTCGTCGTTGCTGAGATCAGCGAAAAGCTGAAGAACTGCCAGAGCATGGTGGTCGTGTCTTACAACGCCATTACCGTCGCCGAGGTGACCGAACTGCGTAACCAGTTCCGTGCTGCCGGCGTGGAATATGTCGTGCTGAAGAACACCCTGGTCCGCCGCGCGCTGGACGATATGGGTATCACCGGTCTGGACAGCGTTCTGGAAGGCCCCAGCGCCTTTGCATTCGGCATGACCGATGCTGTGGCTCCTGCCAAGATCGTGTACGATTTCATCAACAAGACCAAGGAAGACGGTCGTATGACCGTGAAGGCCGGTCTGATGGACGGCGAAGTGCTGGACGTCAAGCAGGTCAAGGCCCTGTCCGAGCTGCCCTCCAAGGATGTTCTGCTGGCCCGTGTGGTTGGCAGCCTGCAGGCCCCCGTGGCCAAGCTGGTCTATTTCCTGGAAGCGCTGCGCAAGAAGGAAGCCGGCGAGGAATAATTCTCTCTGCCGCGTAACAACAAAAAATCATCTTTATAATTTGAATGGAGGAACTATCCAATGACCAATCAGGAGTTTATCGATGCCGTAAAGGGCATGAGCGTTATTGAACTGATGGACCTGGTGAAGGCCCTGGAAGCTGAATTCGGCGTTTCCGCCGCTGCTCCCGTTGCTGCTGCCGGCGCTCCCGCCGCTGCTGCTGCTCCCGCCGAAGAGCAGACCGAATTCAACGTGGTTCTGGTCGATGCCGGCGCCGAGAAGATCAAGGTTATCAAGGTCGTCCGCGAAGTCGTGTCCGGCCTGGGCCTGAAGGAAGCCAAGGACTTCGTCGAGTCCGTTCCGAAGACCATCAAGGAAGGCGTCTCCAAGGAAGATGCCAAGAAGATCGCCGATCAGTTCGCCGCTGTTGGCGCCAAGTGCGAAATCAAGTAATTTTTCGCCTGACGATCGCGACCCGGGAAGCAATTCCCGGGTCGTTTTTTGTGTTGGGGGAATCCTTGTGTCCCCTGCTACTTGCACGAAAACGGGGATTTTGGTATAATATGAGGTGATTTTTTTCCGGAGGTAAGGTATGCTGAAACGCATTTTGGCCTTGACCGCGCTTGTACTGACGATGCTGTGCCTGCTCGCCTGCGCATACGGCGAGGAGAGCTTTTTTGCCTATTACGGGGAAGAAAGGTGGATCCGCCGTGAGCCGGTCAGCGGCAGCAGCGGCGTGGCGGAATTGCCGGCCAACACGGTGGTAAAGCTGACCCCTGTCAATGGCAGTTATGCCGCGGTCAGCTACAACGGTAAGGATGGCTATCTGTATTATCCCGAAGCCAACAGGGTGGACATGACCGACCCCATGAGTCCCGACGCCGTGTGGGTGGAGGGCAGCTTTGAGGAAGAGGCCGTTCTGCGCCGCGCACCGTTTAAGAACTCCTCCCGTGTGGCGAATGTGCCCGCCGGGGAACGTGTGCGGGCGACGGCGGTCAACAGCACTTACCTGTATCTGGAATACGGCGGCAAGAGCGGCTATGCGCTGTGCGAGCAGTTTGCCCCGACCGTTTACCCCGCCGGTATCGTGGAGCCGTACATCGTGTATGCCAAAAGCGAGGTAACGCTCTATAATGGTCCTTATGCCGATTCCGCCGTTGTGGGAAGCCTGCAGGCCAACACGCCCACGCTGGCAGTGGGCTATGATGGCGAAAGCCTGCTGGTGCAGCAGGACGGCGCTGTCTGTTACACCCCCGCGCAGAACCTGACCGTGCTGGAGGGCAACTATGACACCGAGGACTTTGATGCCTCGCTGTCCGCGGCGGCTGATATTCTGGAGTATCCTCTGCCCCATGCCCGTGTGATCGGCAAAGGCAAAAAGAAGGCCGCGGTGACGGTGCATGCTTTCTTTGGTGAGTATGCCTACCTGACCTGCGGCAGCTATGTGGGCTATGTGCATTACACCAAGCTGCAGGCGACCAAGAACACCAAGGACGCTATGGACGCCATGCAGCGGCAGATCCTCAAACAAAAGGGACGCAAGTATCTGGAGATCGCATTCCAGATGCTTTAGGAGGACAACCCCATCCTGCAGTATTATAACCGCTACTGTCAGGGCAACGCGGTGGCGCGTTTCCGTTATGGCTGCCCCTATTTCTACGGCGGCTATAACGAAAACATCCTGCTCAAGGTGTACCGTACCTGGCAGAACAGCCATTATTATCTGATGAGCAACCGCTATCTGGGCGGTTTTGACTGCATCGGCTTTGCCCGCTGGGTGCATACCACCGCGGGAGACGCCACATTGCCTGCCATCAGCAAGGTACGTGCCGAGGGAAGAAACAATCTGGTGGATGTCAGCAGCCTGCCCTATGAAGAATGGCAGAATGTACTGCTGGCGGGCGACTGCGTCAACATTGCCTATTCCGGCGGCGGCTATCATATCGGTATCTATATCGGTACGCTGCGGGAGTTTGGCTTTACCGCCGAGGACGTGGGGGAGCCGCTGGTGCCCTATCTGGACCATCCGCTCATCATCCATTGCGGCATGAACAACTTCCATACCGCGTGGTATGCCAAGTATCTGAGTGAAAACGGTCTGACCTCCGTGACCCCGCCCGATGGCGGCGTGACCATCTCGGTCATGGGCGTGGACTATGAAAACTGCCCCTATACCGAAACCATGTGGCAGGGCACGGCCAATGTGAAAACTTTCTACTGGTTTGACCTGATGGGTTACAACCTGACGGTTATCAACCCCATCGGCAGCAATGTGCGCTGGATGGCGGTCTATCGCAGCAAATAATAAAGAGGCCTTGAAAAACGAATGTTTGATATAATCGTGATCGGAGCGGGTCATGCCGGGTGCGAAGCGGCACTGGCGGCGGCCCGCATGGGTCTGGAAACGCTGCTGTTTACCCTGAATCTGGATGCGGTGGCCCTGATGGCCTGCAATCCCGCCATCGGCGGTACGGGCAAGGGGCATCTGGTGCGTGAAGTGGATGCTCTGGGCGGCGAAATGGGCCGTGCCATTGACGATACCACACTGCAGAGCCGCATGCTCAACATGTCCAAAGGCCCGGCGGTGCACTCGCTGCGTGCGCAGGCGGACAAGCGTGAGTATCAAAAACGCATGAAGCACGCCCTCTTTGCCCAGGAGCATCTGACTGTGCGTCAGGGCGAGGTGATGCGCATCGAGACGCAAAACGGCCGCGTCAGCGGTGTGGTGACCCGTACAGGGGAGCACATTGCCTGCCGGGCGGCGGTGGTGTGTACCGGTGTGTATCTGAAGGGACGCGTGTTTATCGGTGAGGCGCAGTGGGAGGCCGGTCCGCAGGGGCTGCTGCCCGCGACGGGCTTGAGCGAAAGCCTGGCCGACCTGGGCTTCAGCCTGCGCCGCTTCAAGACCGGCACGCCGGCGCGTGTGGACGCAAGGTCCATTGATTTTTCGGCGATGGAGCCGCAGCCGGGCGACGACAGGCCGGTGCCGTTCTCTTTCCTGACCGATCATGCGGTGGAAAACCGCATGATGTGCTACCTGACCTATACCAATCCTGCCACCCATCAGATCATTTTGGACAATCTGTACAGGGCGCCCATGTTCAACGGCACCATCCAGTCGGCGGGTCCGCGCTACTGCCCTTCCATTGAGAGCAAGATCGTACGCTTCAAGGA
>JAKSQG010000048.1 GCA_024404275.1 Clostridia bacterium
TTCCTCACCCGCTTTGGCGAGATCTTCCGCATCCTGAACACCGATACCATGCTGGCGCAGATCGAGGAATGCTACCGCATGCTGGCGCCCGAGATGGACATGCACTTTGACCGCTGGGCGTCCGAGAACCTCAAGAACATCTCCGCCGACCAGCCGCAGACCAAGGATGGCTGCCTGCGCTACTGGAACACGCGTGTGGAGCGTCTCCGCAACGTGGTGCGCAAGCGCCCCGCCTATTGCTGGCGGCAGGTGGCGGAGTGGTTCAAGATGACGGATGCCGAGATGGAGGTCTATTTCGGACCCATCCCGCTCATCAGCACCGACGCCACATGGAACTCCACCTCGGCGGAAAACAAGGCCATGACGTACCTGTACGGTCCCAACTGGAAACGCCTGTACGAATGATGACTGTGCACCGCATCCTGTTTATGACAACCTGAACATGGCTTTACGCAAAAAAAGATTCCCCTTGTACAAAGGAAATTCAATATTCGATAAACGATCGGGAGGTTACTTGACCGATGTCTGACTGGTGGAAAAAATCCGTTGTGTATCAGGTCTATCCCCGTTCCTTCTGCGACAGCAACGGCGATGGTGTGGGCGACCTGCGCGGCATCATCGGCAAGCTGGATTACATCAAGACCCTGGGGGCGGATGTCATCTGGCTGAACCCCATCTATGCCTCGCCCAATGACGATAACGGCTCCGATATCAGCGATTATTACGCCATCATGCCCGCGTTTGGCACCATGGCGGAGCTTGATGAGCTGCTGCGAGAGGCGCCGGCCCGCGGACTGCACATCCTGATGGACCTGGTGGTCAACCACACCTCCGACGAGCACCCCTGGTTTAAGGAAAGCCGCAAGAGCAAGGACAACCCCTACCGCGATTTTTATATCTGGCGCGAGGGCAAAGGAACGCTGCCGCCCAACAACTGGTGGTCGTATTTCGGCGGCTCCGCGTGGCAGAAGTGCGATGAAACGGGCGAATACTACCTGCATGTGTTCTCCCGCAAGCAGCCGGACCTCAACTGGGAAAACCCCGCCGTGCGGCAGGAAGTCTACCGCATCATGCGCTTCTGGCTGGATAAGGGCGTGGATGGCTTCCGCATGGACGTGATCAACTACATCAGCAAGGTGCCCGGGCTGCCCGATGGCCCGCTGATGCCCAACGGTCTGGGGGACTTCGGTCCCGGCTGCATCAACGGTCCGCGCATTCATGAGTTTTTGCAGGAAATGAACCGCGAGGTGCTGTCCCATTACGATGTGATGACCGTGGGGGAGATGCCCGGTGTGTCCCCCGAGCAAGCCTGCCGTTATGCCTCCGTGGAGGGCAACGAGCTGAACATGGTCTTCCAATTCCAGCATATGGAGCTGGACTTTGATGAGCGCTACAGCAAGTGGACGCTGCTGCCCACGCCCCTGGATGCGCTGCGCCGCAATCTGTCCACATGGCAGACGGCCCTGCATGGCAAAGGCTGGAACAGCCTGTACTGGAACAACCACGACCAGCCCCGCATCGTTTCCCGCATGGGCGACGACAGCACCGATGCGCTGCGCACCGCCTCTGCCAAGATGCTGGGCACGCTGCTGCACATGATGCAGGGCACGCCCTATGTGTACGAGGGCGAAGAGCTGGGCATGACCAACGTGCCGTTTACCTCGGTGGAGCAGTACCGCGACATCGACGCGCTGAACGGCTACCGCGAGCTGACCATCATCCACGGTCTGCCGCACGAGGAGGCCTTTGCCCGCGTGAACGGTCACAGCCGTGACAACGCGCGCACGCCCATGCAATGGGACGATTCCCCCAACGCCGGTTTTACCGCGGGTGAGCCGTGGATCATGATGAACCCCAATTACACAACCATCCATGCCGCCGCGCAGATCAACGACCCGGACAGCGTATTCTCATACTATCGGCAGCTGATCGGGCTGCGTAAGCAGTACGACATCATCACCGAGGGCGATTATGAGCAGCTGCTGGAAAACAGCAAGCACTTTTTTGCCTATCGCCGTCACCGGAACGGTCAGACGCTGACCGTCCTCTGCGGCTTCAACCGCGAAACGATCGCGGATGATGAGGTCGCGCCGTACTGCACCGGCACGCAGCTGCTTTGCAACTGCAGCGAGAGCAGCAGCGGCTGCTGGCAGCCTTTTGAGACCCGGGTGTATCTGTCACAGGAGTGACGCCGCTTTCGACTTCCAGGCAAACTGCATTTCAAAGCCCCTTCGACCCGATTTCGCTTTTCGCAAAGGCAACGGATCGAAGGTTTTTTTATTTGGCCATTGTCTCCCAGGGCTGATTCATAGATAAGAACGGCAAGCGGGTGACAGTACAGAGTTGTGTTTCAGCTGCTTTGATCAAACAAGCGCTCAATGGCAATGTCAGAGCCTTTGAGACCATTCGTGATATGGTGATACGAATCCATGTTCTGAATTATTGTAACTGTTAAAGGACAGTTCCTCTGAAGTCAACTGCGGAGGGGCTTTTTGATACACTTATGGAGAGAGTACTTGATGAATGTGATAGGCAAATCTTGTAAAGCATATGTTCATTTGGTATAATATACTTAACACTTCGAATCAAGAACCATTGGTATTCAAACAGAAGCCCCCGTCGGGGCTTTTCTCACACACTGTGCAGTCGGTCGAACCGACGATTTGAATGAATACTGTAATCATAATGTCGGTCAAGTTTGAGAGAAGTGTAATTTTGTAGGGAACTCAAACAGTGTTGCCGATTGCAGGAACACGGTGTTCATTTGAGAGTAGTACTGTTGAAAGCGTTTTGTACCGAGGTGACGGCATGGCAAACCAGTTTTTGACCAACTATACCGAAACTACTTTCCTTGAGAAGATCAAGGATAATCTGCGGCATTGCTCAGCATTTTCCTTTTCAGTCAGCTTTATCAAAAAGGCTGGCTTGATTTTATTGTTCAGAGATATCGAAGCAGCCGTAGAACGTGGCTGTCGCGGACGGATCATTACTTCGACATATCAGAATTTTACTGACATTGAATCGTTGAAGAGCTTCTATACTTTGGCAGGACGCTGCAACAATTTTGAATGCCATCTCGATCATGAATGCTTCCATGATAATGGTTACAGTACACTTGGTTATCATTCAAAAGGTTATCTATTTGAACTTGATGATTGCTGTGAACTGATTGTCGGCTCATCCAATATCACGCGTTATGCGCTGCTCAAAAATATAGAATGGGACGTTGTCGTTCGTGAGTCCAAGGGCAGCGAAGCATATGAGCAGGCAATGGCAGAATTCAATAGCCGTTGGTCAGCAACACATCCGCTAAACAGCGAGATCATCAATCTGTATGCTAACAAACTGAATTTTGCCATTGAACGCTGGGATATGGATTACGACTTTTCGCAGGCAAATATCAAACCCAATTTCATGCAGCGCAAAGCATTGAAAGAACTGAATCGTTATCGTGCTGTCGGAACAAACCGTGCGCTTGTTGTTGCTGCCGCCGGTTCCGGGAAAACATATCTTGCGGCATTCGATGCATTGAATTTCAATCCAAAGAGACTTCTATACATTGTGCATGAAGGCTCCATTTTGAAGAAATCATTGGAAACTTTTCAGGATGTGTTTGGCAACCAAGTGACCTATGGCATATACAGTGGCACCAGCAAAGAATCAGATGCGGATTTTGTGTTTGCAACAAACATTACAATGAGCAATACGCTGGATCTGTTCCGGAAAGATGAGTTCGACTACATCATCATCGATGAATGTCATCATGCAACAGCTGAGACTTATCGTAAGATCATCGCATATTTCGAACCGGAATTTCTTCTCGGCTTGACTGCGACACCTGAACGTATGGATAATCAGGATGTCTTTGAACTATTTGAGCAGAATGTGCCGTATGAGCTTCGACTGCGTGATGCAATCATTAACGATATTGTTGTGCCCTTCAAATATTATGGCATCCGTGACAAACTGGTCGACTATGGCCTGGGCGCAAATGAAGAACGCCGTATGATTGCTCAAATGGCAAATGACGATCATTGTGATTTTATCGCAGAGCAGATCGAGGCTCATCGCGGTCAAGGAAAACTGAAAGCCCTTGCTTTCTGTCGTAATGTTACACATGCCCGCATGATGTGTGAATCAATGGGCGAGCATTACCACACTGCATATCTGACGGGGCGGAATGACATTGGTGAACGCATTCGAGCTTACAATGATCTGCAGAGCGATGCAGCAGATTTGGAGATTCTGTTCACAGTTGATATTCTGAATGAAGGTGTCGATATTCCCGGTGTCAACATGGTGCTATTCCTACGTCCAACGGAATCCTCGACGATCTTCATTCAGCAACTCGGACGCGGGTTGCGTAAATTCACCAACAAACAGTTTGTCACTGTATTGGACTTTATCGGTAACAGCTATAAGCGCAGTGTGCAGATTGCGTTTGCGCTTTCCTCCCTTGCCGAAAACTTTGTCGTAGAAAAGCGCCTCATGGCTTCATTGGTCCGTGATGACTTTTCTGCTTTGGCATTACAGCAATATGGCGTTGAGATTCATATTGATGATCTTAGCAAAGAAGAAATCCTGGAGTTTATAGACAAAGAAAACTTCAATGCCATCAAGTATCTGAAACAGGACTATTTCAATTTCAAAAAATATATCAACGCTGAGTTTTGGCCAAAGCATATAGATTATCTGAATAACGATTGTGCTCCGGACCTGATTCGGTTCATGAGCGTGAAAACAGCAGGAAAGAAACACTTCTCCTATTACAATTTCCTTCGGGCAATCGGAGAAGAAAACTTACCCGTATTCAGTGAAGAACAAATCAGTTTTATCAATTATCTGTCAAGCCTCCTGCCTTTAGTCCGGCCACATGAATATATGATTGTAAAAGAACTGATGAAAGCATCAATGTCTGTTGATGAAATGTCTGCATTGTTATGTCAGCAGATTCCAGGATATCAATTTGTTGAATTACGTCATGCACTTGAGTTTTTGAAATACATCCATCATGATGGTGATGTTCTGTCGCTCGAGACAGAGATGGATGATCAGCTACGTGAGTATCTGGATGATTTGCTTACGTATGGCCTCACTCGCTACACCACTGACTACGGCGAAGAGACAGGATTCAAACTTTGGCAGAATTACCGTATGGATCAGGTTCAGATGAAGTTGCTAAAGAATCCAGGATACACAGCGGTCGGTACATATTATTATGACGATGTAGTTGTCATTTTCGCATCACTGAAAAAAGATCTTGATGCAGAGAACCGATTGAACTATAAAGACAAATTCTTGCAGCCTAATCTCTTTCAGTGGGAATCGAGAAATAATCTTCCAGCCGAAGATCTATCCAAACTGAACAGCAGCCGCTTTGCATATGTCTTTATTCGTAAGGTATCGGATGAGAATGGCATAACGTTGCCGTTCACCTATGTGGGCAAAGGTGTATTAGGCAATTGCCGAGCAACAGAAAATGGTAATAGAACGTATTTGTTCGACATCGAAATGGATAATGCACTTCCAAATTACTTGCAGTACGACTTTGGATTGACGAAAGAGTGATCTCACAGCACCTATGTGAAAAAGCAATGTCTAAGTTAAAATCCAAGCTTTTATCATTTTGAAAAACTAAATATTGAAAAAGGCCACCGGAGCGATTCGATGGCTTTTTTATGGAGGTGCAATATGATATGCAAATTCGTGTGCACTACTGGGAAAAATGCTGCGGAAAACCCACGATTTTCCATCATTCACCGGTGATGTTTTTCGGAAAATCCCGATAAAATAAAGGAAAGTCAGCGATTCTCCGGAATTGCTGACTTTCCTTGTTGGCAGCGCGTATGGGGCTCGAACCCATGTTCGCGATTTTAGAGACCGCTGTCCTGGACCACTAGACGAACGCGCCATACACGTTTTTATATTTGACACGGAACGGGTTTTTCCTGCCGGGGCGGGCAGATTTCTTTTATTTTGTACTCTTTTGTTCCGTGCTCTCCGATGAAAACGCTTCTGCCGTTGTATTTTGTTTGTTCCTGTGTTATAATGCAGTCATAAAAACAGAAGAAGGATGGAAAAAAAGAATGGCAAAGCATTATCGCCGCAAGCCGAAGTATGTAAAACCCAAGGAGCGCACCTTTGTTGAATGGTGGAACGATCAGACCGAGCGCACCCGCCGCACCCTGATGATTACCGGCATCGCCGTGCTGGCTGTCATCGTGCTGCTGATCGTTGGCTACTATGGTTTCTATAATGACGGTTCCCTGGTCGTCCGCAACGGCGAAGTGGTGGGCAAGCAGGATAATTGGCTCATCGCCGAGCGCACCCCGGGCAAGAACAGCAAGTATTATCATCTGGCCGATGTTGAGGCGATCGAAGGCTTCAAATACAACGGACCGCTGACCACCAGCATCAACGGCGCCAACATCAAGACCGATTTCACCTTCATCCCCGAGGATGAAAACAGCCCCATCGATATGATCTATGTCTCCCCCGTGGCGGCCCGCAGCCCCAAGGAGATGGCTGAATACGTTCGTCCCACCATGCTGAACTACGCCGGCGAAAACGGCACCGTTTCCGAGATCGAAAGCTTCAATGCTCCCAGCGGCACCGGTTACTGGTTCAACTACGCCTACAGCAACACCGACACCGAGACGGGCGTTGTCAAGTATTATCAGAGCGCGGTCATGTATGTGCCCTGCCGCTACAATAACAGCAGCGTGCTGATCTCCATCAACGTGGTCGGCGACAGCGAGGAAGTGTATATGCCCACCGAAGAACTGTTCAATCTGGGTATGAAGCAGATCAACGCCATCACCATCATCAAGTAATACAAAACCTTCTCATCGGGGAGGACCGGGCTGTTCAGCGGCACGGTCCTCTCCCTTTTTTTAATGGCCATTTCCGTCCCCGCACAAGGCAGAAAAACGCCCCCGCATATAGGCTGCAGGGGCGTCTTTTTATGCCGTTTTTGAACGCTTATTCGTTGATGAAGGCGATGGCTTCGATGGTGTATTCGATGCCGGCCTTGTCCGCGGCTTCCAGGGTGGATTCGTAGCGGAGATCCAGCTTGTTGAGGATGCTGCCGCCGGGCAGGATGCCGCTGTTGCCGGTGTAGCCGTCGGTCACGCAGATGATGTTGCCTTCGGTATCACGGGCAATGTACACCACGGTGTAATCCAGCACAGCCAGATCGGTATCATTGGTCACGGTGATGACGGCGACCTTGTCCACATAGTTGCCGTAGCCGCGGGGAACATCGATCACCTGCACAGTGGCGGGCAGACGCTTGATGGGGTTTTCGGAAGCGGACTTGCCGGTCACGGTCAGGGTGTAATCCGCGGGGACGACGCTCTTGTCATCGGTGGAATCGTACACCACCAGGTAGCCGGTCTCGCCGGGATTGAGATACTTGGGGTAGCAGTTGCCGTAGTCACGGTTGCCCAGCACTTCGCCGTTTTCATCCAGCACTTCCATCAGGCAGGCGTTGTACTGCACGGGCTTGTCGCCTTTGTTGGTCACTTCGGCAAACACATAGGCGTAGTAGTAGCTGTAGCTTTCCACAACCACCATGTTCTCGCTGGTCACCACCAGTTTGCCGGCAGCGGAAGCCGCGGCGCACAGGGACAGCATCAGAACGAGGGCCAGTACCATAGATACTGCTTTCTTCATAACAAAACTCCTCCTTGTTATTGGTTTTATCATCATATCATATTTTTGCTTGTGCCGCAAACGTTTTTTGCTCAGGTGTTCAACAACATGCGGTCGTTGTCCAGCGCACGGCCGGCATTTTCACGGAAGCGCTCCAGCAGGTCCTCCACCGTCATGCGGGCCCGTTCTTCGCCGCGGACATCCAGAATGATATGCCCGTTGTGCATCATCAGCGTACGCGTGCCCAGCTCCAGCGCGCTTTGCATGTTGTGAGTGATCATCATGCAGGTCAGGTTGTTTTCCTCCACCACCTGACGGGTGATGTTCAGCACCTTTTCGGCGGTGCCGGGGTCGAGGGCAGCGGTGTGCTCATCCAGCAGCAAAAGCTTTGGCGGGTTGAAGGTGGCCATCAGCAGCGTGAGCGCCTGCCTCTGACCGCCGCTGAGCAGACCGACAGGCTGCTTCATGCGCTTTTCCAGCCCCATATCCAGCAGCATCAGGCGCTGTTTGAACTCTTCCTTGTCCGCGCGGCTCACGCTGCTCAGCCAGCCGCCGCGTCCTGCCGCCAGCGCCATGTTTTCCTCAATGGTCATGCCGGGGGCGGAGCCGCGCATGGGATCCTGAAACAGGCGGCCGATCGTTCTGGAGCGTTGATGGTCGGGTATATAGGTGATGTCCCTGCCGTCCAGCTCAATGCGTCCCTTGTCCACATAGAAGCTGCCGCAGATGGCGTTGAACAGCGTCGATTTTCCCGCGCCGTTCGCGCCGATGATGGTAATGAATTCGCCTTTGTTCACTTCGAGGTCCAGCCCGTCAAACACCTGCTTGGCATTGACGGTGCCGGGGTTGAAGGTCTTGCAGACGCCCTTCAAGGACAGGATGGGATGCTCAGCCATGGTTCCGTCCTCCCTTCATGGCGTTCATGCGGCGCACCAGCAGCGGAAGCTGTTTTTTCATATAGGGGCCGCCGATGGCAAAGATGATGATGACCGCCGACACAGCCTTGAGCATGAAGGTGGGCATGTTGAAGCGCAGGGCGATGGCATAGACCAATTGGAACAGCACAGAGCCCAGCACCGCGCCGATGGCACGCTTGACGATGCCGCCGCGCCCCAGAAAGACGCCGCCCATCAGCAAACTGGCAAGCGCAATGGTCACGATGCCGCTGCCGATATCAATGTTGGCCATCTTGTTGTACTGCGCCAGCAGGCAGCCGCTCAGCGCGGTAAAGGAGTTTGAAATGCACAGACCCACCATGGTGGTAAACGCGGGGTTGATGGAGCTGGAGCGCACCATGTCGGGGTTATCGCCCGTGGCGCGGATGGAAAGACCCAGCTTGGTCTGCAAAAAGAAGCGCAGGAAAACGATGACCAGCACCACTGCCGCGCCCGCGATGAGCAGCTTGTAATAGTCATGCCATACCGTGCCCTTGGTCAGCTTGTTCAGGATGGAAAACACCGTGTCCGCCCGGTTCAGGTTGACCAGCGAGGCGCCGCCCATCACCGCGATGTTGATGGAAAACAGCGCTGTATTGACGATGATGCCCGCCAGCAGGGAGTTGATGCCCATGCGTGTCTGCAGCAGCGCCGTCACAAAGCCGCTGACCACACCGGCCAGCATGGCCGCGGGCAGCGACAGGTAGGGATGCCCCGCAACCGCCACCACGGCGCCTACCGCGGCGCCCAAAGTGAAGCAGCCGTCGGTCGACAGGTCACATACGTTCAGCATCGAGTAGCTCAGGAACAGCGCCAGTACGGTCAGGGCTTCAATCAGCCCCAGTTCGAGCGAGGTCTGTCCCAAAGAGAGGATCGCGGAAATGGTCATGGTTCAGGCTCCTTTTTCAGGGTCTTTACAGAAAGGGAAGGGCGCCGGTGACCCGACGCCCTTGAAAATTGCGTGTGGATTACTGCACATCGCCGAAGCTTTCGGCGGTCACGATGGTCTTGATGGCGGTGCAGAAGGGAGCGAAAGCGGCAGACACGGTGTCAAAGTCGATGCCCAGCTCGGCGCAGATCTCGGTATTGATGGTGGCGGTGCCGTTGTCGAAGGTCATGACGGGCACTTCAGCGGGGTTTTTGCCTTCCACCAGGATCTCGGCGGCCAGGTCAGCGGTGCAGCGGCCCAGGTTGGCGTAGTCCACGCCGTAGCCCAGGAAAGCGCCGTTCAGGGCGAAGGAGTCAGCGCCGGTGTAGTGGGGGATGCCGGCTTCGGCCAGCACTTCGTAGATGCTCAGCTCGGCGTTCATGACGGTGTTGTCAGAGGGGGTGAAGACGGCATCGCACTGATCGGCGGCAATGGCCTGAGCAGCCTGCAGGATCTCGGAGGGGTTGGTGCCGGTGTATTCCTTGTACTGCACGCCCTTGGCGGTCAGGTAAGCCTTGGCATCGGCGATGGCGGCGGCAGAGGAATCCTGACCGACGTCATACAGCAGGGCGACCATATCGGCTTCGGGGTTGGCGGCGAAGATCAGGTTCATGACGGCGTTGGTATCCAGATAGTCGGAGGTGCCGGTCACGTTGGCGCCGGGGGCTTCGAGGGACTCGACCAGACCGCAGCCCATCGGGTCGGATACGGCGGCGAACACCACGGGGATCTGGTTATCTTCGGTGGCACCCTGCATCACGATGGCGACGGGGGTGGCAACGCCGATCATCAGGTCCACACCGGCGCCGATGAACTTGCTGACGATCAGCTGCAGGGTGGCGCTGTTGGCTTCGCAGTTGTCATACATGACTTCAAACTTGACGCCCGTTTCAGCGGTGATGTCCGCCAGCTGGGCTTCGATGTTTTCCACGATCTGGTTCAGGGAGGCATCGGAAACGTAGTTGCAGATACCGATCTTAAAAGTCTTTTCTTCGGCGAGGGAGAAGGAAGCGGCGGAGAGGAGCATCATAACGGCGATGAGAAGAGCAAAGAACTTTTTCATGGTGATTTTTCCTTTCTTTCATTCACAATACTGTTTTGGTTTTGTTGGATTCGAGAGATAAGGGATCTTCACGCGTTCATTCGTTCGGCGCGGCAGCGCCATCGCTTTGTTTTCATCTTTATGACCTCCTGCATATAAAAAACCTGTCCCGGACAATTTCTTGCCGGGACAGGATCGAAAACTATCTTCCTGCGGTGCCACCCCGCTTGACGCCTTGCGGCGTCCGCCTCAGACATACTT
>JAKSQG010000049.1 GCA_024404275.1 Clostridia bacterium
AGAACTCAACGAAAATAACGAGGAAGCCAACATCGACTTTACCCGCATCGCGTGGCTGATGCGCATCATGGTCACCACCTTTGTGGAAAGCGTCATGTGCGTCATCCTCGGCTACGGCGGCTATCTGGTCTACAAGGGCACCTTCAACGCCGGTCAGCTGATGGAGTTCATCGGCTACTTCAACGCCGTCATCTGGCCCGTCATGGCTGTGTCCGAGCTGATCGATATGCACAGCCGCGGCAAAGCTTCCCTCAAACGCATCGGTGCCATGCTGGATGCCGAAGTGGTTGTCAAGGATGCCGAAGGCGTCACAGAGCTGCCTTCCGTCAAGGGCGGCATCGAAATGCGCGACCTGACCTTCCGCTATCCCGACGGCGAATATGACGCGCTTGAGCATATCTCCTTCACCATCAAGCCCGGCGAAAACATCGGTCTGGTCGGCAAGACCGGCTGCGGCAAGACCACGTTGGTCGACCTCATCCTGCGCACCTACAACGTACCGGACGGCACACTCTTCATCGACGGCAAGGATGTCAACACCGTCTCCATCGATTCCGTACGTGCCGCCTGTGCCTATGTACCGCAGGATAACTTCCTGTTCTCCGACACCATTGAAAACAACATCGCCTTCGGTGTGGATGAGACCAGCACGGACGGTGTCCGCAAAGCCGCTGTACTGGCGGATATCGACGAAAACATTTCCGAATTCAGTCTGGGCTACGGTACCGTGCTGGGTGAGCGCGGCGTGACCGTTTCCGGCGGTCAGAAGCAGCGCATCTCGATTGCCCGCGCGCTGATGAAAGACGCGCCCATCCTTATTCTGGATGACAGCGTTTCCGCCGTCGATACCAAGACCGAAAAGAACATTCTGGAGGGGCTGCGCACTTCCCGTGCCGGCAAGACCACCATCCTGATTGCCCACCGTATCTCCACCATCGAAAAGATGGACCGCATTCTCTTTATGGATACCGGCCGTCTCATCGCCGCCGGCACCCATCAGGACCTCTACGATCATTGTCCCGAATACCGCAAGATGGTCGATCTGCAAAAGCTGGAAGAGGAAGGAGGCAATGCCTGATGCGTGAATATCTGCCGCTGATCATCGTCGGCGCCGTCATCGGTGCCTTCACCGTGATATTTGCCAGTGCCTATCTGGCGCTCAAAAAGCGTCTGAAGGACAGTTCCGGCGACCGCCACATGCAGGACAGCGAGCTGGTCAAGCGCATGCTGCGCTATGCCGCTCCCTACTGGAAATCCTTCCTGCTCATTTTTTTCATCATGCTGGCTTCTTCCGCGTACGAAATCCTCTCCCCCCTGCTTATCGGTGAGATCCAGGATACCATCAAGGGCGGCAGCTTTGAACTGACCCGTCTGCGTGACCTGGTGATCCTGTACGCCGGCATGCTGGCGGTCTCCATGGTCTGCACTTATTTTCAGGCCATCATCCTGCAGAAGATCGGTCAGAAGATCCTGTCCGCCATCCGCATGGATACCTTCACCCGCATCGAGCAGCTCTCCCATGCGCAGCTGAGCACCATCCCCGTGGGCAAGCTGGTCACCCGCGTCAGCAATGACCCCAACGCCATCAGCTATCTGTTCACCAACGTGCTGGTGACCCTCGTTAAAAACACGCTGGTCATCTTCGGCGTGCTCGCCGCCATGCTGACGGTCAACTACGCCCTCACCCTGATGGTGCTGTGCTTTGTGCCCTTCCTGGTCGTCTTTACCCTGATCTTCCAGAAGTTCAGCCGCCACGTACACCGTGAGGTCAACAACAGCCGCACCAACCTGAACACCTTCCTGTCGGAGAACCTTTCCGGCATGAAGATCACCCAGATCTTCAACCGTGCCGCCCGCAAGCGTCAGGAGTTCGGCGACCGCAGCCATCGCTTCGAAAAGGCCAAGTTCAGCCGCATCGCGGTCTTCGGCATCTTCCGCCCCATGGTCTATATGCTCTATGTGGGCTCCAACCTGTTCCTGTTCTACTTCGCCTGCAAGGGCAGTATTCAGAACACTGCCTTCCTCGGCACCGTCATCACCAGCCGCATCGTGGTGGAATTCTACCTGTACATCAGCCGCTTCTTCAACCCCATCCAGACGCTGGCAGAGCAGTTTGATATGCTGGAGCAGTCCTTTGCCTCTGCCGAAAAGATCTTCACCGTGATGGATATGGAACCTGAAGTGGTCGATGCTGAGGACGCCATCGAGCTGGAAAACATCCGCGGCGAGATCGAGTTCCGTGATGTCTGGTTCGCCTACAAGCCCGATGAATGGGTGCTGAAGGGTGTTTCCTTCCACGTGCTGCCCATGCAGACGGTCGCCTTTGTCGGCTCCACCGGCTCGGGCAAGAGCACCATTCTCTCGCTTATCTGCCGCAACTATGACATTCAGAAGGGTCAGATCCTCATCGACGGCATCGATATCCGCCGCATCAAGATCAGCAGCCTGCGCCGCCACTTCGGTCAGATGCTGCAGGATGTGTTCCTCTTCTCCGGCGATATCCGCAGCAACATCGTGCTGCGTGATGAATCGATGACCGATGAGCAGGTGATGGAAGCCTGCCGCTACGTCAACGCTGATTCCTTCATCAACCGTCTGGACGGCGGCCTCGATGAAGCGGTTCGTGAGCGCGGCAACAACTTCTCCTCCGGTCAGCGTCAGCTGCTCAGCTTTGCCCGCACCATCATCCACAAGCCTTCCGTCATGATCCTTGACGAAGCCACCGCCAACATCGATACCGAAACGGAGCTTCTCATTCAGGATTCTCTGGAAAAAATGAAGAACATCGGCACCATGCTCATCGTGGCGCACCGTCTGTCCACCGTGCAGCACGCCGACAACATCATCGTCCTCTCCCACGGCAAGATCGTGGAGCAGGGCAACCATCAGGATCTGCTGCATCAGCACGGCCGCTATTATCAGCTGTATTCCATTCAGCATCAGCGTCAGGCGCTGCAGCAGTAACAGATCAATCACCAAAGGAGAAACATCGCCGTGACCGAGCTGAACATCGGCTTGCTGGCCCACGTGGACGCGGGAAAGACCACGCTGTCTGAAGCATTGCTTTGGACAGCGGGTATGCTGCGCCGCGCCGGCCGCGTGGATCACGGCGATGCTTTTTTGGATACCGAAACACAGGAAAAAGAACGCGGCATCACCATCTTTTCCAAGCCGGCACGGCTGACCTGGAAAAATCAGCCCATCACGCTGGTGGATACCCCCGGTCATACCGACTTTTCCGGCGAGACCGAGCGCGCCCTGTGGGTGCTCGACTGCGCCGTGCTGGTCATCTCCGGCTCGGAGGGCGTTCAGGGGCATACGCTGACTTTGTGGCGCCTCTTGGAAAGCTACCGTGTGCCTGCCGTCATCTTTGTCAACAAATGCGATATGCCGGGTGCCGACAAAGCTGCCGTACTGCGTCAGCTGCAGCGGCAGCTCAGCGACGGCTGTCAGGACCTTTCCACTGAGGAAGGGCTTGAAAACGCCGCAGGACAGAGCGAAATGACCATGGAGCAGTATCTCGCCTCCGGTACGGTGGACGATGCCGCCCTGCGTCAGCTTGTCACAGAGCGCCGCCTGTTCCCCGTCTGTTTCGGCTCCGCCCTCAGGTGCGAGGGCATTCCCGAATTGCCCGATACCCTGCTTCGTTTAGCACCGCGGCCCCCCTCTCCCGCCGATTTCGGCGCCCGTATCTATAAGATCGGTCATGACGCCCAGGGCACGCGGTTGGCATTTCTCAAGGTCACAGGCGGCTGCCTGCGCGCGAGGGAAGAACTGCACGACCCTGCCGGCGAATGGATTGAAAAAGTCAATCAGCTCCGGCTCTATTCGGGTGCCCGCTTTACCCCTGTATCCGAAGCCGGTGCAGGCACCATCTGTGCCGTAACGGGGCTTTCGCAGGTCAAAGCCGGCGACGCCCTCGGTGCCGAGCTGCCTGCCCCCACCGCCTTGCTGGAGCCTGCATTTGCCTATGAGGTACTGACCGAAGACGATCCTGCGGAGGTATTGCAATAGCTGCGCATTCTGGAAGAAGAAGAGCCGCAGCTGCGCGTCACCTGGAACGAGCGTGCCCGCCGTGCCGGCGTACAGCTGATGGGTGATATCCAGTTGGAGATCCTGCACCGCCTGATGCTGGACCGTTTTCACCGCGAAATCTCCTTCGGTCCGGGTACCATTCTCTATAAAGAAACCATCGCCGCCCCCAGCCGCGGAGCAGGTCATTTTGAGCCGCTGCGGCACTACGCCGAAGCCCATGTGCTGCTGGAACCGCTCCCCCGCGGCAGCGGCATCGAGGTCATCTCTGCGGCGAACAGCGATTCCCTTGCCTCCCACTGGCAGCGCCTCATCGTGCAGCAGCTGCGGCAGAAGCGCCACATCGGCGTACTGACCGGCTCTCCCCTGACCGATGTGCGCATCACGCTGCTGGCGGGCAAGGCGCATTTGAAGCATACCGAAAGCGGCGACTTCCGCCAGGCTGCCTGCCGTGCCGTTCGTCAGGCGCTGATGAAGGCGCAAAACGTATTGTTATAGCCTTGGTTCAGTCTGCGGCTGACCCTGCCCGCCGATTCATTGGGACGTGCCCTCAACGACCTGCAGCAGATGGGGGCAGAGCTTAACCCGCCCATGCTGCACGGCGAGGAAGCCGAGCTGACAGGCCGTGTCGCGGCCAAGCCGTCTTCACTGTACGGCCGGTAGGTCATCGCCTACACCCGCGGACGTGGTCATCTGACGCTGGTCCCCTGCGGCTATGAACCCTGTCCCGAGCAGGAAAAGGCCGTCGCCCTCTGCGGTTATGAGCCGGAACGCGATACCTGGAATCCTGCCGATTCGGTTTTCTGCTCCCATGGTTCGGGCACCGTCATTCCCTGGAATGAAAGTGACCCCATGATGCACATTCAATTGGAATCCGAACGCCCGCAGACCGTGGCTGCCGCCTCCGCCCCGCGTCCCGAACGCCGCCGCGAGGACGAAGAAGAGCTGCAAGCCATCTTTGAACGCACCTACGGCAGCGTCCGCAAAAACGCCTTCCGTCCCACGCCCCGCCGGGAGGACAATACCGCCCGTCGGGAGTTTTTGCCGCCGTTGGAGGAATACCTGCTGGTGGACGGCTACAACATCATTTTTGCCTGGGAAGAGCTCAAGGAGCTGGCGCACCGCGACCTGGCCTCCGCCCGTCAGAAGCTGATCGATATTCTCAGCGATTATCATGGCATGCACCCCTGCAGCCTGCTGCTTGTATACGATTCCTACAAGGTCAGCGGTGCCCGCGGCACGCAGGAGGAAGAGGGCGGCATCACCGTGGTCTATACCAAGGAGGGTGAGACCGCCGACAGCTTCATTGAGCGTGAAGTCACCCGTCTGGCCAAACAATACCGTGTGCGTGCTGCCACCTCTGACCGATGTGAACAGAATATCATCCTCGGCGCAGGAGCCCTGCGCATGTCTGCCAGAGAACTTCGCGGTGAGGTGGAAGCCGCCAAGGTGGAGATTCGCCGCATCATGGAGCGCCAATCCAAGCGGGATGGCAAAGCCTCCCTCGGCAGGGCGCTTGAAAAGGCGGTGAACAAACAGCGATGAAACAATCCCTGCTCATCAACGGCTTCCCGGTCGAAGCCGAATATACCGATGCCGAGATCAGCGGCGTGTTTGAACCGCTGCTCCGGCGCATGGCCGCCCTGCAAAAAAGAAAGGGACGGCGTATTATCGTCTTTCTGGCTGCACCGCCTGCAACCGGCAAAAGCACGCTCGCCGCTTTTTTGCAGCAGCTGAGTGAGAGTCTGCCCGGCATGCCGCCGATGCAGACCGCCGGTCTGGATGGATTTCATTTCCGCAATGCGTATCTTACCGCCCACACCACGCTGCGCGGTGGGCAACAGATTCCGCTCAAAGCCATCAAGGGCGCGCCTGAGACCTTTGATGTGGAAGAACTGTCCAGACGTCTGAACGCCCTGCGCACCCGCCCCGTCCCGTGGCCTTTCTATGACCGCCGTCTGCATGACCCGGTGGAAAACGGGCAGCTGCTTGATGCTCCCATCATTCTGCTGGAGGGCAACTACCTGCTGCTCGACGCCCCTCTCTGGCGTGAACTTGCCGCCGACCTTACCGTCTTTGTCACCGCGTCCGAAGCGCTGCTGCGCAGCCGCCTCATCGCCCGCAAGCATCGCGGCGGTCTGACACTGCAGCAGGCAGAACAATGGTATGAGGATGTAGACGGTCCCAATGTGCGTCTGTGCCTTGCCCATTCCCGTCCCGCCGATATCACGCTTTCCCTCGGCACGGATGGTTTTTCATTGAAGGAGGGTTCTTTATGATTGCCAAGCCTTTGTCCCCCGGCGGCCTCATCGGCCTCTGCTCCCCCTGTCACATCGCCGACCGAGAAAAATACGCCGCTATGATCGCCGGTCTTCGGTCGCTGGGTTACCGCGTCAAGGAAGCGCCCAACCTGTATAAAAAGACCTATCTCTACGGCGCCTCCCCTTTGGAGCGTGCCGCCGACCTCAATGCCCTCATCGCCGATGACGAAGTCGAACTCATCCTGTTCGGCGGCGGCGAAGGCGCCAACGAAGTGCTTCCCTATCTGGATTTTGAAGCCTTCCGCCGTCATCCCCGCCGCGTGCTGGCGTACAGCGATGCCACGACGATCTTGAGTGCATTATGGGCACGGACAGGTGTCGAGACCTATTACGGTCAGTCGCCCAACCGTTTCACCGCCGTCACCGAATACGACCTCAAAAACTTCAATGCCTTTATCCCCGCCAATGGCGAAGCCCATATTCCTTCCGAACCCTGGCTGACGCTCACCCCCGGCACAGGACGCGGCATCCTCATCGGCGGTTACAGCCGCAACTTTGCCCTGCAGCTTGGCACCGAATATTTTCCGCTGGACCTCAGCCGCAGCTACATCCTGTTCATCGAGGATCACGAAAAATTCGGCCGTGCCGACTATTACAGTGCCATGCTGACCCACATTGAGCAAAGCGCGCTGATGCCGCATGTCCGCGGCTTCCTGATGGGGCATTATGCCATCGACCGTCATCCCGAATTGTATGAGCGCGTGCGCCGTCTGGGCGAACGCTGGGACATCCCCGCCGCCTGCTGCGACGATTTCGGTCACGGTCCCTGCCATGCCATTCTGCGCATCGGTGCCCCGGCTGAGCTGGATACCGTGAAGCAGACGCTTCGCTATCTGCCCGAAGGCACCGACATGACCGAGCACTGCGCCTGCCGCTGATAGGCATGCGCCTTGCAGAAACAGCCTGTTTTTAATGCAATATCCCTCTGCAGGAGGATGGAACCATGCGCGCATTGATCTTTGATATGGACGGCACCCTGGTCGATTCCGAAAAATACTGGGTGCTGATGCCCCGCGTTTTGCTGTTTCAGTATGGCATTTCCTATACGGATGAAGAGTGGCAGCGTCTGCCGTGGCGGGTCAACTCTTTCCATGCCTCACTGAAAAACTATTTTGCCCTGCCCGATCCCGCACCGGACCGCTCCTTTGAGGAATGTGAGGCGTGGTGCATTGACTACATGTACCACCGCGTCTATCCCAGCCCCGACAAGGTGCTGCTCAAGCCCGATGCCGATGAGACCGTCCGCGCAGCCGCTGCCCTCGATCTGCCCATGTGCGTCCTTTCCGCCACGCCCACGCCGCTCATCGATTACACCCTGCGCAACAACGGCATCCGGAAGCCCTTTGACTTTATCGACAGCACCTATCACGCGCAGAGCAAACGCCACCCCGAGCTGTTCCACAAGACCGCCGAACGGCTCGGCACCACTGCCGATCAATGTCTGGTGCTGGAGGATTCTCTCTATGCCATCGAAAGCGCCAAGCAAGCCGGCTGCACGGTTTGGGCGATCCACGATGACAAGCAGATTCCCGATCGCGAAGCTATCCGCCGCACCGCCGACCGCTATTTTGAAACCCACGCCGAAATGGCTGCCGCGCTGCATGCGCTTGCCTGACAGGCACTTTCTGAACATACAAACAGACCTGCCCACTTTATGGGGCAGGTCTGTTTATGTTTTCCATTCGGCGTTTGATGATTGAATTCTTATGTTTGAAAATCGTGTTCACTGTGAATGTCACAAGAGCGGAGCAATCAATGTGACCCACGCCCAGGAGATCGGCATCACCAGGATCATTGCGGGCAGCATATCTGTAATGGGGAACTGTTTGATCTTCGCGATCCTGAAGCCCGTTGCCAGCATGATGATGCCGCCGCATGCCTTGAAATCGTTGATCATCACCGGTGTTGTCAGCGGCATGATCACACCGGAAAGCAGATACAGCAGCATGAAAACGCAAAATTGCGGCACCGCGATCAGCGCCACTGTTTTGCCAAGGGAACCGGCAAAGATCATGGCGGTAAAAAGGTCCAGAATGGCTTTTGTGATCAGAATGCTGTGGTCGCCGCTGATGCCTGAGGCAATAGAACCGTAAATACCCGTTCCGCTCGCACAGAACAACACGATCGCGGTGACCAGTCCCGCCGTATCCTGCTCGCTTCCGCCGCGTTCCAGCCGTTTTTGAAGCTTTGCCCCGCCACGTTCCAGCCGTTTTCCCAGCTGCAGCAGCAGACCAATAGCGGTACCGATGATGACAGCAAAGATGACAGCAGGCAGGTTCTGCATCAGTACGATGGTACTGACGCCCATCGCCATGGAGGAGACGCCGAAGATCATATTGAGATCCCGTTTGAAATCATCCGAAATGCGCGGTCCGACCGCAGCGCCGATGACGCCGCCGATGGCCACAGCCAGCACATTCATCACGATGCCCACAGGAAAGTTCATTATTTTCTTTTCCTTTCCTGTGTTCAGCAGTATTGCTTTTGATACAGAGCTTCAATTTCTTCCCGTGTCGGCATCGCAGGGGCGGTACCGATCTTGGTCACGGACAGCGCGCCCGTGCAGTTGCCAAAGCGCGCCGCTTCAAACAGGTCTTTTCCCATCGACAGCGCCGTGACAAAGCCGCCGTTAAAGGCATCTCCCGCGCCGGTGGTATCTACTGCCTTGACGGTGATGCGCTCATACAGCTCCTCACGCGCTCCGTCCGTCACATAGACACCGTGCTCGCCGAGGGTGATGACCACGTTTTTAACGCCCTTTGACAGGAACACCTGTGCCGCACGATGGGCATCCTCCTTGTTTTCCACCTTCACCCCGGTCAGCGTGAACGCCTCGGTTTCGTTGGGCGTCACGGTATCGATCATGCCCAGCAGCTCATCCGCAATGGGGCGGGCGGGAGCGGGATTAAGCACCATGCGCACGCCCTTCCCATGGGCCATGCGAATGACCTTTTCCAGCGCATCGGGATTGGTCTCCATCTGCAGCAGCAGAATATCGGCACTTTCGATCTTTTCCCTGCGGCTTTCAATGTCCGCATCGGAAAACTGATTGCATGCGCCGAGGATGACCATGATCTCGTTCTGGGCAGTCTGTTCGTTCACCATGATCAGCGCGCCGCCCGTGGATGCTTCGGGATCGATCAGCAGATAACGGGTATCCATGCCCTCCGCCTCATAAAAGCTGCGTGCCATCTGACCGAAGGTATCCGCTCCCAGCTTGGTGATGAAGCACACATCCGCCCCTGCGCGATGCGCCGCCACCGCCTGATTGGAGCCCTTTCCGCCGGGGCCGACCTTGAACGCACTGCCCAGCACCGTTTCGCCTGCCACGGGAAATTTCGGCCCCCTGCCGGTCATATCCGCCACAAAGCTGCCGAATACCACTACTTTTTTCGCCATGTTCTACTCCTTTATTCCTGGGAAATTCATTGCAATTTTTACAAATCTGTATGCCGATGATGCTCCTATTATGCATAAATGCGGCAGCACTGTCAAGTAAAGAAAAGCTCCCTGCGTCGGATCCTCAAATCCGTACGAAGGGAGCCTTTATGCTTTTTAATGCTTATTCAGCATACTCATAAGCGTAGCCGAAGCTTTCGCAGATGATTTCAGCATAGCTGTTTTCCACCAGGGTGATCACCACTGCGTCGCAGGCTTCAAACACCGCGTTGCCGATGTAGGTCAGGCTGGCAGGCAGGTTGATGCTTTCCAGACCGGTGCAGTTATTGAAGGCATAGGTTTCAATCGTTTCAATGCCCTCGGGCAGCACCACCGCCGTCAGGGATGCACAGCCGTCAAACGCGGAAAAATCGATCATCTTCAGCGTAGAAGGCAGGGACAGCGTTTCCATCGCGGCACAATCCAGGAAGCAGTTCTGACCGATGCTCTCCATGCCCTCGCCCAACTTGACAGAGGTCAGCGCGCCGCAGCCGCTGAAGGCTTCATCGCCCAGTTCCTTTACCGGACCGGGAATGACCACCGCGGTCAGGGAAGCGCAATCCTGAAAAGCATAGGGACCAATCTCGGTAACGGAAGCGGGAATCGTAATGGATTCCAGCGCGTCGGCAAAGGAGCAAGCGCCCACACCAATGACGTTGACGCCCGC
>JAKSQG010000005.1 GCA_024404275.1 Clostridia bacterium
GACCTGAACTCCGCTGCCAACGGCTTGTTCCGTGTATTGCCGTCCGGCAGACTGCGTCCGCTCATCCGTTTGATTGCGTTTTTGGGTTACCGTAGCTGGAAACCGGTGGAGCTGTTGGAGTATACCTGCGATATCACTGACAGTGAGAAGGAGCTGTCCGCTCAATTGAACAGCCTCAATACGGAGGGCTGGCTGGTGTGGAATGAGGATGGTTACCTGATGCACCCCGTGATTGCGTAGAATCTGCGTCAGGAGCCGGGCGGCTGCGACGAGTATCCGAAGCTGTGGCAGAAGCTGAACAAAATGTTTGCGGAGCCCATGACTGAAAAAACGCAGGGCTTTGTACCGCAGGCCGAAAACCTGCTGCGCTATACCGCCAATCTGGACCGGACAGCGCTTTCACTGATCATCGGGCTTGAACAAAGCGTCATGACCCGTCCCACGGGCAGCATTACTGATGATCTGCCCAAATTGCACCGCAAATGGCTTGATACCCATGAGCATACGGCGGTGGATGAGATCGATTATCATATCATGCAGCTGCTGTGGGCGATACTGAGATCGCGCCCCGGGCAGTATCGTGACTCCGTGGAAATGCTGAGCGCCTGTGAAGAAAAGGATCTTTTGAGCACTGCCAACTATTCGCTGCTGCTCAACGTACTGGAGGTTGGCGGCAAATATGCCGAACCGGAACAGCTGAACCTGCTGTTTGAACGGCTGCGGCCCGATGATGACAAACGGATGGTGGATTACTGCAACTTTCTTGGCGGCAAGCTGCGTGCTGTGGATCAGAATCAGCAGCGTGCGGCGGAGGTGCTTCGCCAAGGGCGGGAGCTGATTGAAAAGCTCTGCCTGACGGGAACAGTGCAGGAGGCCGCCAACGATTCCCGCATGGCGTATACGCTGGCGGATATGGGTCTGTGGTCGGAAACACTGCCGTTGATGCGCCGTGTGATGGACAACATGAAAACACGCGGTTATGCCGATGATTCGCCTACGGTGACCCCCATCCGCAGCACCTATTATTTTTTCCTCAGCAAGTGCGGGGAGTATCAGCAGACGCGAAAATAGCTTGGCGATCATCTGAAGCATGTGCTTGAGAAGGATGAACGTTTTGAAGCCGTCGTGAGGGCGTATACCTCCTATCTGCGCCTTCTGATGGATCACGATGAGTTTGAAGAGGGCGAAAAGATCGCCAGGAACCTGATTGCATACTGCCGCGGCTGCGTGAATTCAGACCCCGAATTGGAGGGCGAGGCCTTTCTGGCGGGCGGCCGGGTGCTGCTGCTGTGCAGTAAACCGGCGGAAGCCATTGGCTTGCTGGCAGAGGCACAAGGCCTGTTTGAAAATGTGGACGAGGGCTCGGTTTTGCAATGCCGGTTCTACACTTCCCGCTGCCTTGCGGCACTGGGACATACTGAAAAGGCCTCTGCCATGCTGAAAAATGTGCACAATATGCTTCTGAAGCGGCACGAAGGCAACCGGAAACTGCTGACGCTGGTGGAGCAGGCAGAGGCTGAGGAAACAAAATAAACAAATCAGAAAGGAAACTGCCATCATGAAAAAAGTATTGTCTTTGCTTCTGGGCCTGTTGCTGTTGTTTACCGTTGCCTGTGCCGATACGGTCTATGACCTGGATGGCGGTTTCCAAATCGCTCTGCCGGAAAACACCACGGTCTATTCCAACTGGTATTATGTTGACAATGTGATGTTTTCTCTTACTGTGTACGAGTTGGCTGATTATGGTTACCAGCAGCAATGGCTGGACAGTTTGAAGGACACGGTGATGGAGACGCTGACCGTGATGATGTTCGGAACAAATGACGGCTTTCAAAACGAAGAGATTGATGCCGGCATCCCCTGCGCTTCTTTCCAATACACCGAACAGGGATATGAATACCGTATTGCACTGGCACTGAACGGAACAAAACTGCTGGCAGCGGTGATGACGGACAGTACTACGGGCAAATATCCCGATGAAGCAGTATGCCGCAGCATCCTGAATGCGATTTCTGTTCAAGCTCAGGAGAACGCGCAGACAAACACGCAGGCGAAAAACTATCTGACCGATCGTGGATTTTATCTTCAGAATGGGCCGCTGCTGGTGGACCTGTCTGAAGACGAGTATAACATCGTGTATCAGGATATGCCGTATGACAGCCTGTCCGTTCAGCGCAGCGGCTATGCGTACAACCTGATCGACAGTGCGCTCAGGATGGGCGAGGGCACGGACATGATGATCTGGCGCCTCAATGAAAATGGCCTGACCGGTGAAAATGCCATGGTTTATATCCGTGCCAAAGAGAAAAAATACGATGCTTCAGATGATTCCCGCAGGTTCAGCCCTGCCGACCTGAAGACGTTGGCAGACGCAATCGCCGAAGTGATGTCCGCTTCCGGCACATATGACATTCAGGAGATCAATGGTATTCCGTATATCATTTTTCCTTTCGCCGGCGACAATCAGCTTCGCAGCGTGGCGGTCATCAACGGCGGCTATGTTTACATCTATGTGAAAAAGACGAATCCGCTGACCGCGGCAGATGTGGATTTCTTCTATACCGTGCTGGAGCACATTACAGTGGCCGATTGAACAGAATAACAGCGTTCCATGCATACATCCCCGTACTCCGGAAGGAGCGGGGATTTTTCATTTACAAATCGGCGGAATTGTTGTGAAAGTATGCTGAAAGCATACCAATCCGGATACGGTTTATGCTATACTGAACACAGAAACAGGATGAAAGAAAAGAGTATGTGATGCTTGTGTCAGGAAAAAACGCCATGGACAAACCGAATAAACGTTTTTCGACCGATGAACTGACCAATGGTATTTTGCGTACGCGGGATTTTAAACGCTATCTGAACAGCCATGCCGAAGCTCTGCAGGAGGTTTCACTGCGGGAATATCTGGAGCAGCTCCTCCGTGAAAAGGGCTTGAAACGAGCGGAGGTGATTCAGCGTGCCAATCTGGACCGGGTGTTTGGATATCAGATTTTTGATGGACGCAAATCGCCCTCGCGGGACAAGGTACTGCAGCTGGCCATCGGGTTTGGCTTGAATTATTCATAGACCTGCGAACTTTTGCGCATCGCCCGAAAAACCGCCCTCTATGCCCGGCTCAAACGGGAGGCCATTCTGATTTACGCCATCGGGCATGGGCTTTCCGTGATGGAAACCCAGTATCTGCTGATGGAAGCCGAATTGACTCCTTTGGGACAGGAGAAGGACAGATGAAGGATTTTGATGTGGTGGCTTCCCTGCAGGAGGCGCTGAATGGCATCGAGGACCCGCTGCCGGAGGAAATTGCGGCGGACTGGGAAGCCATGGAATGCCTTGGGCACAGCGAAAGAGGGGAAACGCTTTTGCTGTACAGCAGGAAGAGTGCAGGGAAAGCGGTTCTGAAGCTGATGCAGGGAGAAAGCGATGATGCCGGTCCCGTGGAAAAACTGCAGATGCTTACGCATCCGGGTCTGCCAAAGGTGCTTCGTGCATGGAAGGATGGCGAAAGGCTGTGCATCCTGCGGGAGTATATTGAAGGAAGAACACTGGCAGATACAGAAGGTAACTTCTCCGAGTCAAAGGCAACGGATATCATCCTGCAGCTGTGTGATGTTCTGTCGTATCTGCATGGGCAAACGCCGCCGCTGATTCACCGGGATGTAAAGCCCGAAAACATTCTGCTGCGCGAGGATGGAACGATCGCGCTCATTGATTTTGGTATTGCCCGCTTTTATAATGGACAGCACGAAAAAGATACACGTGTGATGGGAACGGAGCATTTTGCTCCGCCGGAGCAATACGGCTTTCGTCAGACCGATTGCCGGTCGGATCTGTATGCGCTGGGCATGGTGCTGGGGTGGATGCTGACAGGCAGTGTACATCGTGAGGAATACGAAGCAATTGCCGACAGCAACCTGAAAAGAATCGTAAAAAAGTGCACGGCTTTTTCCCCCGAAGATCGCTTTTCTTCTGCTATAGAAGTAAAAAAAGCGCTGAGTCAACGGAAAAGCCCACGGAAGACGCTGATTGTGACGGCAGTGTGTTGGTCTGCCTTTTGCTGCTTGGAAGAATGCCGTTATTTGGGCAAAGCGGACCGAAACACATCTGCTTCACGGAACCGATGATTGAGCAGGCGATCAGAAAAATGCTCGGCACCGGCAGCGAGTCCGTCCTGAACCGGGAGGAACTGGAAAAGGTCGAGGGGCTTTATATTTTCGGCGATGTGATCGCCATGAATGAAGATGAGTTTTATGAAGCGGCCAATCGTTGGTACGCCGGCGGCAGCAGGCTATATGGCACAATCACGCGGCTGGATGATGTTGTACTTCTGCCAAATCTTCGACGGGTGATGATTGCCGCCAATGAGGTTGAGAATATCTCGCCTTTGTCTGCACTGACCAAATTGGAAAAGGTGGAATTCAAGCATAACCGCATCAGCGACATTACGCCGCTGAAGGGGCTGAAGATGCTTTGTTCTGTGGGCTTGAACGACAACCCCGTGACCGATGTGACGGTGCTGCTGACGCTGCCGGAACTTCGTTATCTGGATTTGTGTGACGCCTCTGCTTATGATGCGGTTGGGTTGGCAGGGCTTCATGATATGGAGCTGCTGGATATTTCCAATCGTACCGACAGCGGACGGTACCTTGGCACAAAACATATCCGTGATCTGAGGATGGGATGGACAAATCTGGACAGCCTGGACGCGCTTGCCGGGGTGATGGGGCTTGAAAGATTGAGCATTGAGCATACACGCATTACCAGTTTGGAAGGCATTGAACGCCATGCGGGACTGACCTATCTGCGTATGTCCGGTTGTGAGGTGAAGAATCTGACGCCGCTTCTATTGCTTCCTGAACTGAAGACACTGGTCATTGACGGTGCCCGCCGGGGGGATGTGGAAGTGCTGGGTGAAGTGCGTTTTGAGGTGCTGTATGAATGACCCAAAGAGAAAAAAGAGAATGAAAAACCAGATGAAACGGAAAGCCGCCCTGCTGCTGTAGACTTTTGCGAGCGCGGCGAAGCGGTGGAACGCCTGATGGAATCACAATGAGCGGTGGATATATGCGAAAGGAGGATGAAAATACCGCAGCACAGAATGGAAAGGAACCGCAAAACACGAAAAGAAGCAATGAAAAATGAGGAGGAAAAAGGATATGAAGAAATTATTGCTTGCATTGTTGGTACTGACGCTTGTGCTGATGTCGTCCGCGATGGCGGAAAAAGCACTCGTAAACACTCCGGAGGAGTTGACAGCAGCCTTGATGAATGATGCGGTGGATGCCATTGAGATCGCCGCGGACATGACCGTGACCGATTCCTATGTGATGCAGACCAAGGACATTACCATTTTGTCTGATGTGGTCTTTCAACCTGCGCCGGATGAGGGCTTTTTTGTAAAGAGTTGGGAGATTCCGGAGGGCGTGACGCTGACCGTAAAGGGAAAGGTGACGACAGTACATACCTTTGAAGAGGGATTCGTCATCGCCCAATTTTATTTGAATGGCGGTACGATGGATATCGGTGAGGGCACGGTCAGTGATGACTGCAACATCTGCTTCAATGCCGGTACACTGGTTGCTCCCGCGGCGGGCTTTGGTCCCAACGTGGAGGTAGCGCGTTATCTGTATATGGATGTGACGGAAGACACCATTGCGGAAGCACTGGCACAGGAAGGTTTGCGAAATGCGACGGTGCAGGCGGAATGCACGATCGAGGGCAATCTGGTGGTACCGGAGGGCAAGGTGCTTGAAATCAGCAGCGTGATGACGCTTATGGATGGCGCGGCTGTGGAGGGTGACATCATTGTGGATGCCGGGTGCGGCGTCATCTTGAAAGGCAGCGGCCGTTTCAATGATATGATTGTGCCTGAGGGCATGGAGTCTTGCAAGATCCTTTGGGCGGAGGATGGAAATTGTACGGTGCTGGAGTACAGCGAAACACCTGTGAGTGTGACTATCGGTGAATGGGTGGAGGCAAAAGGCCTGTACAGCAACTGCATGCTGACCGTGACGGTGAAAGAGATCATCAACCCCGCGCTGGCTCGGGTGGAAGATGAAACCGGGGAAGTCAACCTGTATGGTCTGCAGATCAACGGAGATTTCTTTGATATTGAGGAGGCAGGGGTGAAACCCGGCGACGTGCTGACATTGAGCAATCCGAAATACAATGTATATGACGGCGTTGTCGAGATGTCCGATGCCATGCTGATGACGGAGGAGTAAAGCACACAAAAACAGCAGGTCTTATCACAATGACCTGCTGTTTTAATGCTTTTTGGTTCATTCGGCCATCAAAGCGGCGGAATAGCGTCCAAAATGGTTTTTTCCAACGCTTCGCGGCCGTAGCTATCCACGGCAGCCTTGTTCTTTTCACCGTGGGTCAGGTTGCCGGCGCCGCCGATGCAGCCGCTGATACAGGCCATGCCTTCGATAAAGTTAGCGTCCAAGGCATTATGGGCTTTTTTGATAAGCGCCATGCGACACTCCTCAATACCGTCACAGACGCAGGCCTTCAGCTGGAAGTCATCCAGATGCTGTTCCTTCAGTCCTTCGGCAACGGCATCGCTCAGACCGCCGCTGCGGGCAAAAATGCGGCCGAAGTAGCTGGCGTTATTCAGCACATCCTCGGGCAGGGTGGTAATATCGATATCACGGCTGTCGAGCAGTGCCTGCAATTCTTCAAAGGTGATGACGGCATCCACATAGGGTTTGACGTCTTCCAACTGTGCTTCGGCCTTTTTCGCGGTGCAGGGACCGATAAATACGATCTTGGCGGTTTCATCATGGTCCTTGATATATTTGGCAAGGGTAGCCATGGGCGAGAGATTGTGAGAAATATAGGGCACCAGCGCCGGGAAGGCGGTTTTGACATAGCGGACAAAGGCCGGGCAGCAGGAGGAGGTCAGGAAGCCTTTTTCCACCAATTCCTTGGATTCCGCCTGGGCAACCATATCAGCGCCCAAAGCGGCTTCGATGACGGTATGGAAGCCCAGCTCCTTGATGCCGCTGATGACCTGTCCCAGCTTGGCATAATTGAGCTGGCTGCCGATGGCAGGAGCTACCAGGGCATAGACTTTGAATACGCTGTTGTCCTGGCTTTTTTTCAGCATATCGATCACATTGATGATAAAGGAACGATCCGTAATGGCACCAAAGGGGCACTGATACACACAGGCACCGCACTGAATGCATTTTTCATCATCGATCTTGGCAGCATTGTCATCATTGATGGAAATGGCCTTGATCTTGCAGGCGTTCTGGCAGGGACGCTTGCGGTTGACGATGGCGCTGTACGGACACACCTTGGCGCACTGACCGCATTCCACACACTTGGATTTGTCAATGTGCGCTTCGTGATTGTGGTCAAAGGAGATAGCGCCGCGCTTGCAGACATCCTCGCAACGGTGGGCCAGACAGCCGCGGCAGGAATCGGTCACCTGATAGCCGACGGCAGGGCAGTCATCACAGGCGATATCAATGACTTGAATGATATTGTCTCCATTACCGCCTCCCATCGCCAGCTTGACGCGTTCAGCCAGGATGGCGCGTTCCTTGTACACGCAGCAGCGCATGGTGGGGACTTTGCCCGGCACGATCATTTTGGGAATGTCCAGCACGTTTTCCAGCAGTGTGTCATTCCATGCCTGACGGGCGACTTCGCGCAGCACCTTGTATTTCAGATATTGTACCTTGGTATCAAATTTGCGCATGCGTTCTCCTTAAAAATAGCTTACTTTGATTCGTTTACCCATTTTTTTGAGGGCTTGGGACAATTCTTCCACCAAATTCATTTTGATGTTGAAGTTGATGGGCAGGTTGGGGTTCTGATGCGCCGGGTTGACGGCTCTGCCTACATAGAAATTGATGTCGGTGGCTTCTTCAAAAAGCAGACGGCTGATGAGGCAGGCACCGTCCTTGCCGTTGCTCCAGGTCTCATAACACAGGTTATCGCCCGTGTAATCCTTGGCGTATTCCACCACACGGTTGATGGTGATCACGCCTTCCGTTACCAGATCGACGCCCTCCAGATAGGCAATGGGCGGAATGTCGCTGTCAAAGTCCAAAGAAGCCCTCAGGGGCTTGTTCAGCCATTTGGCGGCGATGGAGGAGGTGGTGCCGCCGCAGACGATGTGCTTTCCTTCCTTGGAGAAGAACAGGCTCATCATGCGGTCACCGTCATCACGGTTGCTGGGCGGTCCGAAGAGCAGATTCATGGGCACGCGCTTGCGGACACGGACCACACAGGAGGTGGCATCATCCCCGGGCTCGCCGCCATACAGCTCATTGCATTTATCCACCAACAGGGTGGAAAGGTTCTTGGCGGTATAGCCGCACAGATTCATGGCCTCCATGAAGGGGATGATATCTTCCCGCTTCCAGCCGAAGTTATAGGCAATGCCGATGCCTGCGTGGGGGCAGCCGTCGCTCATGGCGATAAAAACATCGTCTTCCTGCAGCCGGATGAGGGAACGGAAGATCTGTTTGCCGCCGATGGTGCTCTCTGTGCGTGGATATTCATAGTTTTCACCGTTGCGCAGCATGATGACCTGCGGGTTATCATACTGGATCAGCTCTGCCGTCTGATTGCGGATCAGGCGGATGATGGTGAAGGTGGAATAGGCGACGCCGCGGATGGAGCAGACGGGCAGCGTGGCGGCAATGGTTTCCACGCATTCCTCGATGGAAAGCCCGGCAGCCAGCATGGTGGAAATGATCTTGCTGGTCAGGGTGGACAGAATGCTGGCTTTGACACCGCTGCCAAGCCCATCTGCCAGCACGATGACGGTGGAGCCGTCTTCCTGTTCCACAATTTCCACATGATCGCCGCAAAGCTGCTCGCCGGCGTGATTGATGCTTTTGTAGCCGATATCACACGTCAGGTCATTCATTGTTGATGGACTCCTTCAGCTTTGAGAGGGCAATCTTGGTTTCGGCGGCAGTTTCACCCAGCAGACTGGCAATTTCCTGCACGATACGCATCTGTTTGTCGACGACCTTGTCGGCTACTTCGACCGTCTGGCGCCGGATGTCTTCCTTCTGCTGACGGGCAGCTTCTTCCTCGCTGACGTCACGCATAATGCACAGCAGCATACGTCCGCCCTCAGCGGGAACGATGGTCTGCTCCACGGTACAGTTGTATTCCGCCAGATAGGTGCGCTCGTTAAAGATACCGCGGCCGGAGTTTTTTACCTTCATGAAGGGGATGGGGTCCAGAATGCGGACAACCTGATCTCCCAGCACGGCACTTTCGGAGCGCAGATTCAGGATCTTGCGGGCAGCGGGGTTGATCTGCTGCACTTCCAGCTGATCGTTGAGCATCAGGATGCCGTTGGGGCTGTTGCGGGCAATGGTATCGCTGACGTTTTCCGCTTTTTCCATCAGGTAAGGCAGGCACATGGAGGGCTCCGCCTTGCCCTGATAAATGGCGATGGCTTTTTCACGGCAGGTATTGTAGCCGCAGGAGCCGCAGTTCAGCTCCTGAGAGGGTTTGAACTTGCCCATTTCACGCAGAATATCGCGGATCTCAAATTCAGTGGGCAGGGCGGCGCGCTGCTCGATGGGGGCAAAATGCTTGCGCAGCTCCTGTGCTTCGGGCTGATCGATCTCAAAGTCCTTATCACCGGCGTAACGGGCGACAGCCAGATAATCCTTCACCGGGCTGTGACCGTATTTTTCCATCACGGGACCGCCGGCACAACTGCCCACGCAAGCGCTCATCTCGATAAAGCAGCGATGGATCTTGCCCTGCTCGATCTCCTTCAGTGCGGCGATGCAGTTTTCAATACCATCGAAAGCGATATAGGTATAGCCCGGGGCATCCTGTGCCATGGTTTTCAGTACGCCGCCGGTGGTGGGAAAGAAACGTGCCAGACTATGTTCATCCGGCTGCTTTTCCTGACGAAGTTCAACGCCTTCCTTTTTAAGCCAGTTGGTCAGCTCTTCAAAGGTCAGCACCGCGTCAACGATGCCCTCGTAGTGCTCCGCTTCATCCTTCTTTGCCACGCAGGGACCGACAAAGACGGTCTTGGCGCCGGGAATACGGCGCTTGATGTCCTCACAGTGCGCCTGCATGGGGGAAAGTACATCCGCCAGATAGGGCAGCACACGGGGGAAATGCTTCTGAATGAGCAGGTTGATGGAGTGGCAGCAGGAAGAGATGACGATGTCACGGTTTTCTTCCTGCAGAATGCGCTCGTATTCCCGCTTTACAAGCGTAGCGCCCAAAGCGGTCTCTTCCACATCGTGGAAGCCCAGCTTTTTGAGCGCTTCCCGCATGGCTTCAATGCCCACACCATCATAGTTGGCAACAAAGGACGGCGCCAGAGAGACGACCACCGGGGCGCCGCTCTGAATGAGAACCTTTGCCTTTTCGGTCTGGTCCACGATCTCCTTGGCATTCTGCGGGCAGACGACAAAGCAATGACCGCAGAGGATGCACTCATTGTCGATGATGTGAGCCTGGTTGCCGGAAAAACGGATGGATTTTACCGGGCAGTGACGGATGCACTTATAGCAGTTTTTGCAGTTGGATTTTTTTAAAGTCAGGCAGTTTGGCATGGCGTTACACCCTTGCTTTGATTACATTTTCGAAAAAGGTGGGAACAGTCTCGGGGGAAACGGAAAAGAATTCACCGTCTACCGTGACGCAAACGCCCTGCTGGCATTTGCCCATGCAGAATGTGCCGCCCAGCTCGATCTTGTCACTGAGGTTTTCCTTCGCAATCAGCGCCTGAAGCTGCTCCACCACGGGACGAGAGCCTTTGATGTGGCAGGAAGAACCGATACAAACCGTAACCTTCATCTTTTTTGTCTCCTTTTTGCGATGTTTTATAAAAACAGGAAAAGGAGGGGTGATGGTTCCCTCCGTTTTCCTTCATCATACGAGTCAGAAAATCAATGATTTTTAATGATATTCCACCACGTTGGCCCAGGACAGCAGGAATTCTCTTTCCTTTTCCTTGCCCTTGACGGACTGGCTGGCGGCGACGATGGGCATCCACTTCTGCACATACTGCAGGGGGGTGCCGCTCTTTTCACAGAACAGCTTCAGGTATTCCTTGGCGCCGTCGATATCGCCGTTCAGCCAGAACAGCAGATAGGTACGGGCAACATCGGCGGAGGCGTTGCCCTGCGTGACATGGCTCCAGTCGATCACGTAAGGGGTGCCGTCCTCGCTGATGATCACGTTGGAGGGCCAGAAATCGCCGTGACACACTTTGCTGTGATTGGGCATACCCTCCAGACGGGCGTGAAGATCAAAACGGGTGGTGGCATCCAGGTCAGCCTGGCTGATCTTGCGCTCCATCTTGTCCCTGAGGCGGTTCAGATGGGAACAGCTCTTGCTCTGGATCTCCAGCTGCAGATCCACAAACTGATTGAGGTATTTGTCCTTGTTGTCCGGGTCTTCTTTCATCAGCTGGGACAGGGTTTTGCCCTTGATGAACTCAGAGATGATGGCCCATTTTCCATCGATCATGGTGACACCCAGGAGCTTGGGAATGTGCAGCCCGGTCTCTTCAATGCGCGCCTGGTTGAGCGCTTCGTTGAGGATGTCGGCTTTGGAGTGACTTTCATCGAACACCTTGATGCAGCGGTCACCGTCACGGTAAATGGTTTTGTCGTTGCGTACGGCAATAACGCGATCCAGATTCATCTTTTTTGTCCTCCTTCTCACAGCTTACGGCCGGGACGATAGGCTTTTTTCACCGCGTCGTTTCCCGGCTCGGCAATGTTAGCCTCAGTGGGCTTGGCCATCTCGGTAAAGTGCTTGCCGCCGTAATAGGCGTTCAGGTACATCTGCTTGATCTCGCTCATCAGCGGATAGCGGGGATTGGCACCGGTGCACTGATCGTCAAAGGCCTGCTCCACCATGTCATCCAGTCTGGTCAGGAAATCCTGCTCATCGGGAACATAATCCTTGATAGTGGGCTTGATCCCCACATAAGCCTTCAGATTGTTGATCATCTGAATCAGGGCTTCCAGCTTTTCATGGTCGGTGCCCTGGTTAATTCCCAGCGCCTCGGCCACCTGCGCGTAGCGGCGCAAGGTATGGGGATGATCGTACTGAGGGAAGGTGCCCATCTTGGCAGGAGCTTCGCAGGCGTTGAAGCGCAGCACTTCTTCGATCATCAGAGCGTTGGCTACACCGTGAGGAATGTGATGGAAAGCACCCAGCTTGTGCGCCATGGAGTGGCAGACACCCAGGAAGGCGTTGGCAAAGGCCATGCCGGCCATGGTGGCTGCATTAGCCATTTTCTCACGAGCTTCCACATCTGTCAAGCCATTGTCATAGGCTTGAGGCAGATATTCAAAAATGGTTTGCAAAGCTTTGATGGCAAGGCCATCTGTATAGTCCGTCGCCATCATGGAGGCATACGCTTCAAGGGCGTGGGTGACGGCGTCGATGCCGCTGGCGGCGGTCAGACCCTTGGGAGCGGTCATATGGAAATCGGTATCGATGATCGCCATGTTGGGCAGCAGAGCATAATCGGCAAGGGGATATTTGACACCGCTCTTTTCGTCGGTGATGACGGCAAAGGGCGTTACCTCACTGCCGGTACCGGCGGAGGTGGGAATGGCGACAAAATAGGCCTTTTCGCCCATCTTGGGGAAGGTATAAACACGCTTGCGGATATCCATGAAGCGCATGGCCATGTCCTGGAAATCCACTTCGGGATGCTCGTACAGCACCCACATGATTTTGCCGGCGTCCATGGCGCTGCCGCCGCCCAGAGCGATGATCACATCGGGCTGGAACAGACGCATCTGTTCCGCGCCGGCCTTGGCGCAAGCCAGGGTGGGATCGGGCGCGACGTCAAAGAAGGTTGCGTGCTGAATGCCCAGTTCATCCAGCTTCTTGGTGATGGGGGCGGTGTTTCCGTTGTGATAAAGGAAAGAGTCGGTGACGATAAAGGCCTTCTTTTTGCCCATAACTTGCTTCAGTTCGTCCAGCGCCACCGGCAGGCAGCCCTTTTTGATATACACCTTCTCCGGCGTACGGAACCACAGCATGTTTTCTCTCCTTTCAGCCACGGTTTTGATGTTCAGCAGGTGCTTGACGCCCACGTTTTCGGATACGGAGTTGCCGCCCCAGCTGCCGCAGCCGAGGGTGAGCGAGGGGGCCATCTTGAAGTTATACAGATCGCCGATACCGCCCTGCGAGGAGGGGGTGTTGACCACGATACGGCAAGTCTTCATCTTGGCGGCAAAGGCATCCAGCACATCGGGCTTCTTCTGCGTATCGATGTACAGGGAGGCAGTGTGACCGTAGCCGCCATCGGCAATCAGACGATCGGCTTTGGCGAAGGCATCATCCAGATCCCTGGCACGGTACATGGCCAGCACGGGGCTCAGCTTTTCATGGGCAAACTCTTCACTGAGGTCCACAGATTCCACTTCACCGATGAGCACCTTGGTGCCTTCGGGAATGGTGACACCGGCCAGCGCGGCGATCTTACAGGCGCTCTGACCGACGATCTTGGCGTTCAGGGCACCGTTGATCAGGATGGTGTGGCGCACCTTGTCCAGATCGGCACCGGTCAGGAACCAGCAGCCTCTTTGAGCAAATTCGGCTTTCACCTGATCGTAAATGCTGTCCAGCACGATCACGCTCTGCTCGGAAGCGCAGATCATGCCGTTATCAAAGGTCTTGGAATGGATGATGGAGTTGACAGCCAGCACAACATTGGCACTGTCATCGATGACAGCAGGCACGTTGCCCGCACCGACGCCCAGTGCCGGCTTGCCGCTGGAATAAGCCGCCTTGACCATGCCGGGACCGCCGGTGGCCAGAATGATATCGGCTTCGCGCATGACCATGTTGGTCATTTCCAGAGAAGGGACATCGATCCAGCCGATGATGCCTTCAGGAGCGCCGGCTTTGACCGCAGCATCCAGTACCACCTTGGCAGCGGCAATGGTGGCCTTCTTGGCGCGGGGATGGGGGCTGAAAATGATGCCGTTGCGGGTCTTGAGGCAGATCAAAGCCTTGAAGATGGCGGTAGAGGTCGGGTTGGTCGTGGGGATGACGGCGGCGACCACGCCAATGGGCTCAGCCAGCTTTTTGATGCCGTAGGCTTTGTCCTCCTCGATGACGCCGCAGGTCTTGGTATCGCGGTAAGCGTTGTAAATATATTCACTGGCATAGTGATTTTTGATGACTTTGTCTTCCACTACGCCCATGCCGGTTTCTTCAACGGCCAGCTTGGCCAGAGAAATACGGGCCTGATTGGCAGCGGTGGCAGCGGCCAGGAAAATGCGGTCCACCTGCTCCTGAGTATAGGTCGCATAGATGCGCTGCGCTTCGCGTACGCGCTTAATGGCGGCTTCCAGCGCTTCGGTGTTGTCCACCAGATCAAATGCTTTGGTTTCCATACTGTTCCTCCTCTTGCTTGTACATAGCCCAAGCATTGCGTTGAAAGGTTTTTCGTTCCTTTCGATACGCATTATATCGAATCGGAAATCCTTTGGGAATAACCAAAAAAGCATAACCGTTATATCATAATCGATTATACGAGATCGAAAAAAACAAATAAGAACAGCCTTGCAGTCGATCGAATCGGCAGCAAGGCTGATAAGGGAAGGCGATTACTTATTTTGCCCAATGCAGGCGCGCTTGGATTGCATCAGGTCGGTCAGGAAGGTTTTGTCCAGCTTGGTCAGGTGATAGTCATGACGGTAAATCAGCATATCGCGGTAAATGCGTCGCTGATCGGCGCATTCCCTTTGCACCAGGTGAAAGCGCTGCAAAAGCCTTTCCGGAAGGGGAGATACCCACATGAAAGTTTGGGGATTTTCGGACAAAAGGTCCAGCTGACTTCCCCGCTCAAAGACAAAAATGCGCCGGGGCGTTTGCGGCAGCTCTTCCTCCCGGACGGCAGAAAGCGGCAGGGAAGGCACTGTGGGATCGGCATGGGCGATTTGAATACAGGACTTCAGATCGGAAAAATGGATGCTGTCGAGGGCGGCAAGGGGGCTGCTCTCATGCATGACCAGAACATATCTGAATTCCGAAATCAGCTCGCACTGCAGCCCTTTTTCCTCCAACAGCTGCCGGAAGTGTTTATCATGAGCGCTCGCGTAGCGGATGATGCCCAGACGGTATCCGGATTCGAGAATGTTTTTGATGGCCTGCAGGGAGTTGGTTTCCTGATAGAAGATCTCTGCCTCTTCTTCTCCCAGCGAGCGGGAAAAAGCGGAAAAGGCATCCGAAATATAACTGGCCCGGGGAACGGAGATGGAGAATTCCAGCTTTTCCGCTCTTCCCTTATACAGGCTTTCCATCTCTTCCACCTGTTCCAGAATCTTGCGGGCACGGCTGATAAACAGCGCGCCGTCCGGCGTCAGCAGCATGCCCTTGGGGGAACGGCGGAAAAACTGGATGCCAAGATCGGCTTCCATTTCCCGGACAATCCTGCTCAGGTTGGGTTGTGCGACATGCAGTTCTTCGGCAGCTTTGTTGATCGAGCTGTTTTCGGCGATGGAGACCACGTATTTCATGTGAAGCAGATTCATGCGGAGATACCTCGTATCAGATGGCGAAATTGGATGATTGCTGCAGAAGGGAACGATCCGAAGAGCCGGCGCTTTTCAAAATCCGGTCCTTTGCCGGAAGTGTCCGGCTTGTAGTTTCTCAGCGCGCAATGGGGAGTAAAGGTGCTTCTGCAGGGTGCTCTTTCATGGCAGATTGCAGCGGCTTGGATCATCCGCAGCTATTATAGCATACAATGCATAAATATAGAAGGAAAATACGGTCTTTTTGTCCGGAATCCTGCTTGACGCATGAGAGGGAATCGTTTATCATGATGCTGGAACACTGCCGCTGAAATGCCGGATCGTGCGGTGTTGGTACAAATTTGGTACAGTGCTGTGTTATAATAAATAATCATACCATTGTTATGAAGCGGGAGAGATGCCGATGCTGATCACTTCAAGGGTTTTCTGGGGTGCGCTGGTGGCCGTTGTGCTGTTTTCGCTCTTTTTTATTTTGTATCGGAAGTTCTTTTTTGAAAAAGGGCACACGGTGCACAAGGTCCTGCTGGCGTTGTACTCATTGTACATCGGCGGACTGTTCGTAATGATCCTGTTTCCCAACTACATGCTGCGGCCGTTTCGTTTTTCCACGGCACGTGTAAATTTGATTCCCTTCAAGGCATTTCATCGGCTGATGACCGACCCGAAGGAACTGATCGGCAATCTGCTTCTGTTTGTGCCCTTTGGCTTTTTCTCAGTGCTGAATGACCGGGTCAAGGCAGGACGCCGGCTGCTGAACGTGCTGTGGCGGACGGCACTGATCAGCGCGGCAATGGAAGTGCTGCAGATGTTTATCGGCCGCGTTACGGACATTGACGATGTGATCATCAATACCCTGAGCGGTCTGCTGGGCGGCGCACTGTGTGTCATCTGGCATAAGACGCGGCTGGATCACACCCCCTTGGGGGATAAGCTGATGCCGGAGCTGCCCAAGCGCTGGCGCGGCAAGATGGCGGTGCCGCTGCTGTCCCTGATCATACTGATCGTCTACAGTGTCGGGCTCATGTCGGCCAACGCCATTGTGACCCGATCGATGGGCAGAGAGTATGCTGCTGAAATCAACGGTGAGACACGACATTTTTCCCTGGATGCGGAAAATGCCCTGCTGTGGGACCGTACCGGGGAAAAGGTGCTGTTTGCAGTAAACGAGCAATCCGGCATCTTCCCCGCCTCAACCATCAAGCTGGTGCTGGGACTGACAACATTGGATGAGGTTTCTCCCGATGAAAGGGTCACCGTGGGCCGGGAAATTTTGCGTGTGCCGATGGATTGCTCAAGGGCGGGCATTGCCATGGGAGCGACCTACACGGTGCGGGAGTTGCTGGCAGGTTCACTGATCACCTCAGGCGCTGACGCCTCCTATGTGTTGGGCGTATTTTGCGGAAGGGTCTTGCTCGGAAACCCGAACGCCTCGGAAACGGAAGCATTGAATGCCTTCCTTGCCGCGGCGAATGCAAAGCTCCAAAGCCTGGGCGCTCTCAATACCACGGTGAAAAACGTGGATGGTCTGGATGTCGAGGGGCAGCTGACCACGGTGGAGGATCTGTGCAGGATCGCTTCCGCAGTGTTGGATGATCCGGTGCTGTCTGAAATCTGCGGCACACCCGAGATGACGATCGGTACGGGAAACACCGCTCTCACACTGAAAAACACCAATGCGATTCTGCGGGAAGAAAGCGAATTCTTTGAGGCGGATTGCGTGGGCATCAAAACGGGAGCGACCTCCCGTGCAGGCAACTGTCTGATTGCTGCGTTCCGAAAAGATGGACAGGAATACATTACCATCGTGATGCATTCGGGCTATGACGGCAAATTTACCGATACGCTGACGCTGGCCGATCTGGTGCTGTAACGAGGATCGGTCGGGAAGGGAGATGACTGCCGGTGAACTATCGGGTTACGGATGGGGTGCTGACGCTGTTTCCGCAAGGCCGGATCGACTCCGGCAATGCAGACAGCACGGAAAAGGAAATGCGGGCTGTGTGCGTGGCAAACGCCGTCCCGGGACTCATACTTGACCTTGAAAAACTGGCGTATATCTCCAGCGCCGGGCTTCGGGTGGTGCTGCGGCTGCGCAAGGACTATCCTGAAATGAAAATGATCAATGCTTCCGCCGAAGTATATGACATTCTGGATATGACCGGTTTTACCGAAATGATCCCGGTGAGCAAGGCGTATCGCCGCCTGAGCATTGAGGGATGCGAGATGATCGGTCAGGGGGCAAACGGCACGGTATACCGTCTGGATGGGGAGACCGTGATCAAGGTGTACCGCCATGCCGACAGCTTGCCGGAAATCCGGAGAGAAAGAGAACTTGCCCGCAAGGCATTCGTGGCAGGTCTGCCGACTGCTATCCCCTATGATGTGGTACGTGTCGGGGAGGGCTATGGCTCGGTGTTTGAAATGCTGAATGCCGGTTCAGTGGCCGATATCCTCAAAAAGGAGCCATAGCGACTGCCGGAGTGCGCGCACATGATGACCACACTGCTGAAGAAGATCCATGCTACTGAGTTAAAGCCCGGGGAATTTCCCGATGCAAGGCAGACAGCCCTGGACTGGGCGGATTTTTTGCAGGACCATCTTCCGCGTGAGCAGTATCAGAAGCTGCGTGGACTGATCGAGGCAGTGCCGCGGGATACGCATGTGCTGCATGGGGATTGTCATGTGAAGAATGTGATGATCCAGAATGGGGAGACGCTGCTGATTGACATGGACACCCTGTGTCAGGGGCATCCGGTGTTTGAGTTTGCGGCGATCTATATCGATTATCAGGGATACGGCGAACTGAATTCCGAAGATGTCACGACATTTTTCGGCATCCCTCATGAAATCTGCGCGGAATTGATGCGTTTGATCATTGTAGAGTATTTTGAACTGAAAGAGGAAGCCGCCTACCGCGCAATACTGGACAAGGCGCGCGTAATCGGCTATGCACGGCTGATGCGCCGTACCATCCGCCGGATGGGGCATACGGAACAAGGAAAGCAGCTGGCTGCCTACTACGCAGAGCGGCTGACGGAGCTGCTGGACTGTGTGGATTCACTGACATTTTAAAGAAAGAAGGATCGAATATGAACATTACCAAGAATCAGAACGGCGAACTGCTTGAAATGGCGCTGGAAGGACGACTGGATACGGTGACCTCTCCCAAGCTTGAAAAGGAACTGAGCACTTCTCTGAACGGCATCAAGGAATTGGTGTTCGATTTTGCCAAGCTTGAGTATGTTTCCTCCGCCGGTCTGCGTGTACTGCTGACGGCGCAGAAGGTGATGAATACACAGGGCAGCATGAAGGTGTGCCATGTGAATGAAAACATCATGGAAGTATTTGAAATTACCGGCTTTGCGGATGTGCTGACCATTGAATAAGCAGCGGGACAACTCGTAGCATCGGCAAGGGAGATATGGAGAATGACGACGGAAGAACTGCTGAAAACGGTGGAAGAGATTCATGTGCCTTTGGAGGACACCTACCTGAATGTCATCCGCTTTGGACGTGGAAAAAAAGTGCTTGCGTTGCTTTCGGGTGTCAGCCTGTGCGGTCTGGAGGGAGCGGGAGCAGGCGTTGCGGCTGCTTACGCCGATTTTGCGGAGGAGTATACGGTTTATCTGTTCGACCGCAAAAAGCTGCTGCCAAAGGGCTATCAGGTGGCGGACATGGCGGAGGATGTTTATCGGGTGCTCTGCACCTTTGGCATTCAGGAAGCCGACGTGTACGGCGTCTCCCAGGGCGGCATGATGGGACTCAGCCTGGCACTGGCGCACCCCGGTCTGGTGCGGAAGCTGGCACTGTGTTCTACCCAGGCTCGGGCGGGAAGCGTCATGCGTTAGACCGTTGCCGAGTGGCTGCAATATGCCAGACGAGGGGACACAGCAGGCATTCAGCGTTGCTTTGCGGAAAAAGTCTACTCACCGGCTTACCGTGAAAAGTACGCATCGGCTTTCCGGGCTATGGAGCAGCAGGGATCGGCTGAAGACTGCGCCCGTTTTGTGGTATAGGCGGAGGCATGCCTCACTTTTTGCGTTTATGAAGAGCTGGACCGGATCCATTGTCCCGCGCTGGTGCTGGCGGATGTGAATGACCGTGTGATCGACGTGTCCTCTGCCCGGGAGCTGGCGCATGGGTTGAACTGCCCGCTGCAGTTGTATGATCAATACAGCCACGCGGTGTTTGATGAAGCGCCCGAAGTAAAACAGCGGGTGCTGAACTTCCTGCGGCAGGAATGAATTCCGCGGCGGAGCGTTTAAGCAACGGTGCGGATAGAACAATGCGTTACAGGAGTTGATCTTTATGAAGCTGCCGCTGCAACGGCATCCAAAGGAATCCTACAGTACCATGACGCGGGCAGTACTGTGGCAGAATGAAATAGAAGCCAACCGACTGACCACGGTTTTTATGTGCATCTGTTCGGCGGTCATGGCACTCAGTATGCTGCTGACGGCTGTTGGTATTTTTACGGAGAATGCGCAGACAGTGTATACCACGGGCATCGCGACGATCGTGTGGCATATGCTGCCGTGCCTGGTGAGCTTTCGATACAAATACGCAAAGCCGTGGCTGAAGAACCTGCTGCTGGCGGGGTTGATTCTGGGACAGGCACGATTGGACTGCGGGCTGGGTTTCAATACGGCACTTTCCATACTGATTCCGGTTGTGTTCAGTACGCGGTATTACTCCCGAAAGTTTACGCTTTCCGTGGCTGCCATTACGACCGTGGTGTTTTCTGTCACGACCTATCTGGGCGCTGCGACGGGCTTTACCCCGGTGGATAAAAATATTCTTCTGGAAGCGTCCCGGTATGCGCATGATGTCATGATGACCAGCTTTCTTCCCAAGTGGTTTTTATTTGCGGTCATCTCGGCTGTGTGCGCGGAGGTTGCCCACTGGGGGCGTGCTATGGTTGAAAAGCAGGCCGTCATCAGTCAGGAGCATAGCCGTGTGGAAACGGAGCTGCATACGGCAACCCAGATTCAGTTGAAATCGCTTCCCGATGTGAAAACGCTGTGCGAAGGACATGAGGCTCCCTTTGAACTGGCGACCAGCATCCTTCCGGCCAAAGAGGTCGGCGGCGATTTTTACGATTTCTTCTATGTTGACCCAACGCACCTGGCATTGGTCATTGCAGATGTTTCCGGCAAAGGCGTGCCGGCAGCGCTGTTTATGATGGTTTCTAAAATCCTGCTGGATAACAGCGCTTCCGCAGGGCGAACGCCCGGCAAGGTGCTGACGATGGTCAACCATCAGCTTTGCGAAAAAAACATCATTGACATGTTTGTGACAGTGTGGCTGGGCATCATCGACTTGACCACCGGCGAAATTGTCAGTGCCAACGCGGGACATGAGAACCCCATCATTTGTCGTAAGGACGGCACTGTGGAAGTCATCCGTACCAAGCACGGCATGGTGCTGGGCGGCATGGAAGGCATGCGTTACCGGGATGAAACCCTTCAGCTGCACCCCGGCGATACGCTGTTTGTGTATACAGACGGCATCCCCGAAGCGCACAACAGCGCCGCGCAGATGTATGGCATGGAACGACTGGTTTCGGTGCTGACAGGCAAAACACAGATGAATGCGCAGGCCCTTGTGGACTTGGTGAAGCAGGATGTGAATGCTTTTGCCGGTTAGGCACCGCCGTTTGACGACTCGACCATGCTGGCGATTCGCCTGAATGGCCTTGTGAAGCGGGAGGGACTGCAGATTCGTCCCGACACGGCATCGGTCAGCACCGTGCAGGAGTATGTTGCGCAGGCAATGGAGCAAGCCGACATTCCCATGAAGCAGGCCACCAAGGTCAACATCGCATTGGATGAAATGTACAGCAACATTGTGCATTACAGCGGAGCGGGCTGGGCAGAGGTGATCTGCCGGGCTGACAAAAGCGGGGTCACGCTCATCTTGCGGGATAACGGCGTGCCGTTCGATCCGCTGCAGAATGCCGCCCCTGACATCAATCAGAGCGCGGAAGAGCGCCGCATCGGCGGCCTTGGCGTGTTTATGACCCGCAAGATGATGGACGAGATGTGCTACCGCTATGCGGACGGATGCAATGAACTGACTATGACGCTGAAGATCAGCTGAGCATAAACAATCAAAAAACGATCAGGAGGAACGAAAATGCAAAAACCCGATATGCTGGAAAACAACCTTCGAATCATGGAAGTGGTGGAAAAGGAACTGAACCGCCGCAAGGGGGAGGCGACATTCTGCTTCTCTGTCTTTCTGGCGGCAACCTCGGTGTGGGTCATGCTGGTGGAATTGTGGCGGCTGCTTGGAAAACCCATTCCGCTGCCCAAGATGACCTACGGTGTGGAGATCATCGCCATTCTGATGTTTATCCTGACCCAGACCAAAACAAAACTGAAGCTGAAGGACCTGGGCTTTGGTTTCAAAAACATCAAAACAAGCCTGATCCGTGCCGGCATTATTTCGGCAGTGGTTGCGGCGATCATGCTGGCGGCCAAGATTTTTGTCAAGCCGGGTGCTCCGGGAACGCCGTTCTTTGACTGGTCCCGTACCGATCCTTTCTATCCGCTTACCAGCATTCTGCAGGAGTTTTTGGCCCGCGGATTTTTGCTGACCTGCCTGATGAGCATTTACGATACCGAGAAGAAAAAGCATATCTCGGTGATCTTGTCCTCACTGCTTTTCACGGCACTGCATCTGCAGTACGGCTTCTTGTTTATGGTCGGCGCCGGCATCCTCTCCGTCATTCTGGGCTATGTGTATATCAAGGATGAAAACATTTGGGGCGTCAGCATCATTCACTTTGTCTTCGGTACACTGGGCACCGCGCTGGCGTTAGCCGCGTAATGCGGTAACGGTGCACTTTTGGTACAGGTCGGGTGTTATATTGTATGCGTGAAATCGGGAAACACGGCGAACAAAAATGAGTGCCGTAACCGATGGAATGATCCGCGTGAACCTTAAGGATCGAAACAATTACAAGGAGGACTTGACCTATGAAAAAGTTGATTGCTGTAATGATGACCCTGGTGATGCTGCTGTGCAGCGTATCTGCTATGGCTGAAATGGCCGGCGGTTGGATGATTCCCGAAAATACCGAACTGACCGAGGAAGCGCTGGCCGCGTTCAAGGGCGCTGTTGGTGAGAATGCCGAAATGAACCCTGAACTGGTGCTTGGCACTCAGGTGGTGGCCGGTGTGAACTATGCCATTCTGGCTTCCGCTCCTGCCGGTATTGAGATCGTTTATGTGTACCACAGCGTCTCCGGCGAAGACCAGCTGCTGCGTGAACAGCTTGTGCTGCCCATGGGTGAAGGGATGATGGGTGCCTGGCAGCAGTTCACCGATGAGGAGTCTGTGGAGATTGCCGCTCAGCAGATCACTGCCGCCATGGAAGGCCTGACCGGTATCGGTCTCACGGAATGCTATCTGCTGGGTCAGCAGGTGGTGAACGGCACGAACTATGCTGTGCTGGGCCGCAAGGTGACCGTGACCGCCGAACCCGTGGAAGGTTGGGTGCTGATGACCGTGAATGTGGACCTTGAAGGTCATGCTGTCATCAACGACATTCAAGACATCGTGCTGAGCGCGTCTGCGGACTGACCGGCAACTGCAAAAAAGGGCCTGCCCACAACGAGGGGCAAGGCCCTTCTTTTGTTTTGAAGAAAGTGAAAAACGTGGAAAAAAATAAAAAAACGTTAGCTTTTTGGTACACTTTTGGAGCGGAATTCAAGGGGGCATGTGCTATAATCATGCCGATGAATCGAAATTCATTTTCGAAAAGGAGATGTTCTACGATGAAAAAAACGCTCTCTGTCCTGTTGGTTATGATTCTGTTGGTTTCCGCGATTCCCTTCAGCGGCCTCGCCATGGAAAACCCTTTCGGTGAAGCCTGGGTCAAAACTGCCAATGGCAAAACCGTCAATGCCCGCCGCACCCCCACCACGAATGCGGACAACATTATCTATGAGCTGCCCTACGGCTTCAAGGTGATGATCATCGGCTATGAAAAGAATGCCCAGTGGGCGCTGTGCGATATCGGTAATGGCGTGAACGCGTACATCATGACCCGCTATCTGTCCCGCACCAATCCCGGCAAAAAGCCCACCCCCACCGTGACTCCCCAGCCGACCGCCAAGCCCGAAACGATCGACTACAGCTCCTTCAGGTATGTGACTCCCTACACCGCGTATGTACGTCCCAGCAGCCCCACCGGTTTTGTCAATCTGCGTTGGGCGCCCAGCAAGTCCGTTCAGGTCATTGCCATCTATTATCAGGGCAGCCCGCTGACGGTCATCGCTCAGGGCCACAACTGGTGTCAGGTGCGTGACGAAGTCAACGGCTTTACCGGATTTATGATGAGCTCTTTCCTGACCCGCTGAAACTGACTGTTTATCAAGGAGGAACAAACAATGAAAAAGCTGTTTGCTGTTGTGCTGGCACTGATGCTGGCGATGACCGCTTCCCTTTCCCTGGCAGAAGGCACTGTTGTGCAGATGGGTGCGAACTATGATATCACCATCGATGTGCCCGCCGGCTATACGATGAACAAAATTCTCTCCGGCAGTCTGGTCATGGCGGATTTTGAGCCTGCCGATGCCGCTGCCGCAAAGTACACCCTGGTGATCGAGTACAGCGAGGAGTTTGGCGATTACATCCTCAACGACCTGACCGCCGAGGAAACGGCCCAGATGAAGGAAATGCTGACGGCGGACTTTGCCGATGCAGTTGTTACTTTCCCCACGACCAAGGCCGGTACCAAGCTGATCCAGATCGATGAGCAGGGCTCCGAAAGCGAATATGGCTTCGTCCTGACCATCTATCATGGCTATTTTGTCCAGATCACGCTGACCAAGGCGAACGGCGTACAGCTGACCGCCGAAGAGTATCA
>JAKSQG010000050.1 GCA_024404275.1 Clostridia bacterium
ACGGAACAACATCATTCTTTATCACACGAAACATCCCGCTGTGTTTGTTCCGTATGATGCGGAATCCTTCTCAAACGAAGAATAATCAGCACCACCACGACTCTGTTCTCAGTTCAAAGGTCAGTTTGCCCAAGCATGATGTGCATCACAATGCACTATCCCTCAACAAAAACACACCCTTGTGCCGGGATGAGTATCTCAGCACAAGGGTGGCTTTGCGTTACCGTTGATTATCGGAAGGAGCGGGGGATGCTCCTGTATTCAGGAAGCAGTCCCCGTTCTGCCTTCCGTTTGTTGAAGAATGGCTTACTTGGCCAGGCTGTCGTAGTAGGCCTGCAGTTCAGCACGCACTTCTTCACCGTCGTTATTGGCGAAGTCATTGGCGAAGGTAGCCAGATCGGCTTCGGTCTTCACGCCGGCCATCATCTGCAGAATCAGATCCTGCAGGCTGCTGTACAGAGCGGTGTTGTTGGTGGCATAAGCCTCAGAAGCGGGCATGAACTTGAAGTAGTTCTTCACGAAGATGCTCAGATCGGGGTTGGTGATGGTGGTAGCGTTGAAAGCGTGCCACTGACCGGCGCTCTTGCGGATACGGCTGGGCCACTGGAACTGATAGTCAGCAGCGTTGGTAGCGTCGATGTAGTAGTAGCTGTCGCCGCGTTCGTTGGCGAAGATGGGGTTGATGGGACTGATCTGACCGACTTCGTCATAGGTGAAGTGGACGCCTTCCACACCGATGTTGATGAACAGCTGGTTCTGCACCTTGGTGTTGATCCAGTTGATGGCATCTTCGGGGTGCTTGGCATTGCGCAGCACGCAGGAAACCTGGTTGATGGCTTCGCTTTCCTGATAGGTGCAAACGCCGTCATCACCGTACAGGGGGTTGATGTAGCACAGGTCATCCATGGAGATGTGCAGCTGATCGATCATGGCGGCGGTGGTGAAGTTCACCAGAGCGCGGCTGCCGCAGCAGATGATGGCCTTGCCGGAGACGAACTTTTCCTGAACAGCGGATTCGGAGTTGACGGCCCAGTCAACGTCGATCAGGCCTTCGGTGTACAGCTTGTTGAAGAAGTTCATCATTTCAACAAACTTGGGGCTTTCGGAAGCGTAGATGACCTTGCCGTCTTCGACCATCCAGTCAGAGTAGATGCCGAAAGCGGAGGTGATGCACTTGGGGATACGCCAGCTGTCGTTGCCTTCGGAAGCAGCGACGAGGGGGCCGGTCAGGATGATGTACTGATCGCCGTAGAAGTTCTTCAGGGCAACCAGCATATCATAGAAGCCGGAGATGGTCTTGGGCAGCTCGGTGATACCGGCAGCGTTCAGCAGATCCTTGCGGCAGACCAGGAAAGAGGTGATTTCCTGGCTGTGGGGATACATGTAAGGCATACCGTAGATGTCGCCATCCTGAGTCAGGGTGGCCCACACTTCGTCGGTGTTGCCGGCCAGAATGTCCTGACCATAGGTGTTCAGCAGGTCGGTGATGGGCATCAGAGCGCCGGCCGCCAGCAGCATACGCCACTGGTTGATGTTAACGGTCACGATGTCGTAATCGGCACCGCCGCCAACTTCCAGCATCAGCTTGTTGTCGGCATCGTTGGAAGGCAGGGCATAGAAATCAACATCATAGCCGGTGGCTTCCTTCATGATGGGAACCATGTAGTCATTGTTGGGATCCCAGGGGCAGGTGTAGCTGAGGCGCTTCAGCGTGACGTTGCCGGGTCCCAGCAGTTCTGCGGAGGCAGCGGCGCACATACCGAGAGCCAGCACCGCGATCAGCAGCAGGGAAACGAGTTTCTTCATACATTTGTCCTCCCTTTATATATTTACCGCATGTACTTGCGGCATTGGGACACATGGATCATCCTTTGACAGAACCTACCGTGATACCGGAGATCATGTAACGCTGCACGAAGGGATACGCGGCGATGATGGGGACCAGGGACATCGACACGGCAGCGGCATTGAGACCTTCGGTCGTGATATTCTGGGCGTAGTTGGTGCCCTCAAAGGATGTGGAGTAAAGCGATTCCGTGATGGCGGCGGAGTTGTTGATGATGTCGTACAGATACAGCTGCAGCGTTTTCATCGACGCGGAGCTGGTGTACATCATGACATGGAAGTAGTTGTTCCAGTAGTTGATGGCGTACAGCAGCGCCACCGTGGCCAGCACCGGCACCGACATGGGCAGGATGATGGACCACAGGGTACGGATATCATTGGCACCGTCGATGGAAGCGGATTCTTCCACCTCTGTCGGCAGACCTTCAAAGTAGTTCTTGACGATGAACATATTGAACTGCACGATGGCAAATGGCAGGATGCAGGCCCAATAGGTATCCAGAATACCGATGGTCTTGACCACCATGTACGCGGGAACGATACCGCCGAAGAACACCATGGAGATGACGTACAGAAGAGTGACAAAGCGGCGGCCCTTGAAATCCGAACGGGACAACGGGTACGCCGTAGTCACCGTGGTAAACATGGCAATGGCAGTACCGACAACGGTAATGATCAGCGTGTTTTTGAGAGATGTGAAGAATGCAGTGCGGGTGAAAACGTAGTTGATCGCCTCTACCTGAAAGCCGACAGGCCAGAAGATAACGCTGCCCGCCGCAACCGCGGTACCATTTGAGATGCCCTTACTGATCACGTGCAGGCAGGGAAGTATTGCCATCAGGGCGAGCAATACCAACACCACATAGGCGATGATCTCCGCCACTTTTTCGCTGGCGTCCATGGGAATATGGTTGATATTTTTCTTATCCTTTTCGGGGCTCAACGTTTTTGCTTTCATATCTACATCGCCCCCCTTACCAGATGCTGCGGTGCAGCGTCTTGCGGCTGACCGTATTGGCGCCCACGATCAAAACGAAGGCTACCACGGAGTTGAACAGACCCAGAGCAGTGGACTGCGAATAGTCCATCTTGCCCATGCCCAGACGGTACACATAGGTCTGAATGATGTCGCCCACGCTGTAGACCGTGGGATTATAGAAAATCAGTACCTGTTCAAAGCCGGTATCGAGAATATAACCGACCTTGAGGATGAGCATCAGCACGATCGTGGGCAGGATGCCGGGCAGGGTGACATGCCAGATCTGCTTCCACTTGCCGGCGCCGTCCACCTTGGCAGCCTCGTACAGCACCTGATCCACACCGGCAATAGCCGCCATGTAAATCACAGTGTTATAACCGATCTCACGCCAGCCTTCGCTGAAGACCAGCAGCCAGCGGAACCACTTGGTATCGGTAAAGAAACGAACGCGTTCGCCACCCAGTGCCACGATAGCGCTGTTCAGGGGGCCATAAGAACCAAGCAGAGAATAGAAGATACCGAAGATCATAACCCAGCTGAAGAAGTAAGGCACATAAATGGCCGTCTGCAGGGTCTTGCGCACCGTCGCCCGGCGAATTTCATTCAGCAAAATGGCGCAAATGATGGGCAGTGGGAAAAGGAACAGAATCTTCATGCCGTTGATGATCAACGTGTTGGAGACCACCAGCGAGAACTGAGAAGAATTGAACAGCTTGTTAAAGTTTTTCCAACCGACCCACTGACTTTTGGCGATGGAATCCATGGGGTTGTTGCCGGCAAAGAGACTGTATTTGCGGAAAGCCATCTGAATACCGTACAGCGGCCAGAATTTGTACACGCACAGGAAAAACAAACCGGGAATCAGCATCAGATACAGCAGCGGATGCCTGGCAAAATACACAAAAAAGCGATGAATTGCACCTTTCCTGGCTCGGATGGGTACGGCGGAGGCGGCTTTCTTTTTCACCTGCACGGTATGACCTCTTTTCCAGACAGTTATATGATCAGCAATGGATTATTCTCATTATAAACGCATATGTTATGTTTGTAAAGACCTTTTTTGTACCATTTTTCACATCATTATCATTTTTTTGTTCAAAACAAAAGCGCGAAGCCCCACAGACTCCGCGTTTTGTATCGGATTTGTAAAAAACGATCAGTCAAACAGTTCAACGCCCTGCGCTTTGAGGGCTTCCTGCAAGCGGGAAACGGGCAGCTCACGGGGCTGTACACCCTCTTTTGCACACAGCGCCGCGGCGGTACCGGCCGCCTGACCCGTTGCCAGACAAATGGCCATCACGCGGTAGCTGGCATGCGCACGGTGCGTACCGCTGATGCAGCGGCCGCCCACCAGAATGCCGTCCACACCGCAAGGCACCAGCGCCCCGTAAGGAATATCATACGGCTGGCAGGGATGGGAATACTTTTCCGCCTGTCCGCTGCCCTTGGGATTATGGATATCGATAAGGAACCACGCCTTGTGCACCGCCACTTCGGGGCTGCGGGTACCGGTCTCCACATCGATATCCTTCACCTGACTGAGACCGCGGATACGGCGCGTCTCACGCACGCCGACCACGCTGCCGGAGGAACGGGCACGGCAATGCTCATAACCGGGCACGTTCTTGCGCAGGAAGACCAGGATCTTATCGATCTGCGAACGCAGCAGCAGTTCCGCGCCCAGCACACCTTCCGCCGTCAAGGTATTGAAGCCGTTTGCCTGCGTGGCATTCACGTTGCGCTCACCGGGATAGAAGGTGCGGTGCAGGCGCACGATGGATACATTTTCGGGAAGCTCACCGGAGGCGCAGGCCGCCTTGCAGACCTCGCTGTAGCGGCGTCCATCGGGCAGCTGTACAGGGTCGCTGCCGCCGCCGCAGCAGATGGCGCAGGATTCGTCAATATTATCGATCAGAAATTCAATGGTCGTCGGCTGGCAGCCGCCGTCATCGCGGCCCATATCAAAGGCGCAGCCGGCACGCACGGCGGTATAGCCGTCGCCCGTGGTATCCACCACCGTCTTGGCCATAAAGACCACCGGACCTTCACCGGAGCCGGCAATCACGCCCGTCACCTTATCCCCTTCCTTGAGGACATCAAAGACCGGCGTCTGCAGGAAAATATCCACACCGTTCTCCGCCACGAACTGCATCAGACGGCCTTTGCATTCTTCGGCGTCCACATGCACTTCACGACCGATATAGGTCGTCAGCGGCGGGCAATCTTCATGTCCGCGGCTGACAAGATCAACGATCTCATCATAAATGGTACCGGAAGACACAGCACCCAGAATGGGCTGCACCTGTCCCAGCGTCAGCATGCCGCCAAGCAGACCGCTGCGCTCCAGCAAAGCGGTCTTTGCGCCAGTTCTCGCCGCCGCCACCGCCGCACCGATGCCAGCCGGGCCGCCGCCCGTGACCACAACATCATATTGATAGGTTTTCACAAATTCCATAAAGCCGCCTCCTTCAGATGACGCAGAACGGATATTATTCCAAATTCAATGATATATCTTTTGGGACGAATATGTCAATATATTTGCAAAGAAAAAGAGGAGCGGCAAGCCGCTCTCTCTGTTATCCCTGCTTCAGGGAGCAATGAGCATATGCATATAGGGGCTCTTGGTCTCAAAGGTCAGCACGCCGTCTTCCCAGGTATACTCACAATCGGTCCAGGTCTCGGGGGTCTGGTTGGAGTCATCACCCGCCTGAGGAGTGACACGCACCAGCCGGAAGCCTTCGGGCAGCTCGGCATCGATCTTCACAGAGATGGAGCACTTGTTTTTGAAGGTGGCCATGGAGCCATCCTTGGTGAAGCCGGGGATGAAAGCGTACAACACTTCGGGCTGAGAGGCGAAGGGCTGCGCTTTGCCGACCGCCAGGAACACGCCGCGCTGGGAGGAATCCTTGCCGTTTAGGGCTTTCGCGGTGCCCTCGATGGGCTCAAAAGCACCTTCGCTGTAGTTGCCGCAGTAGCTGCACACGCTGACGCGGCGGTTTTCAAAGGTCACGGTAGCGGAATAGCACTTGGCGGCCATTGATTCGCCGCACTCGGTGCAGACGGCGCTGTGGGTGTTAGTGCCTTCCACCTTGGTCCAGGGACCCCAGACATGGACATGTTCATCCGCCAGAGACACAGCACACAGTGTCAGAAGGATGCACAAAGCAGCCAGCATTGCAATGATCTTTTTCATATTGTTTCTCCTTTTCTGTACAGCGCACACGCCTCCCCACGGAAGGAGTCTGCGCTGCACAGCAGCTGAAAATGGGAAAGCGCTCACCCCGCGGCAGCGCCGCGGGATGAGCGTCGGAAGTGCGGTGCAGTTAAAGCCGCACCGCTTGAACCTCTTAGTCGAAGACGACCAGAGTGTTCTGATAGTACAGGTTGCCTTCGGCATCCTTGGTGAACTGAGCGAAGCACTCGTCCCAGATCATGTAGGCTTCAGAGGGCAGATAAGCATGAACCTTGCCCATGACCTCCACGCAGCGCAGCATGGGAACGCCGGTCTTGGTGGGGAACACATAGTTGCGGAAGTTGCCGGTCACGAAGGAGCAGACGGCGTTGTCGTTCATGTAGGTGAAGTCTTCCCACTGCTTGACGGTGTTGTAGCGGTTGGTCCAGTAGGTCACAACGCCCTTACCGTCGGAGAAGCCGGCGCTGTCGCCGCCGAAGCCGGCAGCCTTGAAGTAAGGATCGCCGCAGCCGATGCAAACCATCAGAGCAACATTGTCGGTTTCAACATAGTTGTTGGGAGTGGCCAGAGCGGACACAGGAGCGCAGGCAGCGAAGATGTCGGGGCAGTAGCCGGCCATGGCGTGAGACATGGCACCGCCGGAGGACTGACCGGTGGCATACACACGGCCGGTATCGATGTTGTAGTTCTCGCACATCCAGGCGTACAGGTCGCGGATGAACAGCTTATCATCGGGGGTGCCTTCGGTGGCAGCGCCGGTGTTCCACATGCAGCGGAACAGCTCGTTGGTGGTGATGTCAGAAACGTTGCGGATGCTCAGGGTGTGAGAACCGGTGGGGCAAACCAGGATGACGCCGCGGTCTTCAGCAACCTTGATCCAGCCGGTACGGCCGGCAATTTCGTTACCGGTACCGCCGGCGCCATGGAAGTCAAACACCATGGGAGCGGGCACATCGGGGTTGACGGTGGAGGGCACATACACGAACCACTCGCGCTTGTACATATCGCTCTTGTTCTCGGTGTCGTAGCCGCCCCAGACCATGCCTTCGAACTTCTGGAAGCCAACTTCGTAGATATCGGCGTTGGTGCGCAGGCTGCCGTTGCCGGTGCCGGGATACTGCATGTACTTGCACAGGAAGTCGTTGTAGATGTGGTCGATGGTCTCGGCCTCATAGTACTTCTCGGTAGCAGCGGTGCTGTAATACACGCGGTTGATGGGCTCGTAGTCCATGGCTTCCTTGGTGGTGTAGAAGCCCTCGAAGTACACTTCGTCGGCGTAAGCGCAGCTGTAAGCCACATCTTCGACGTTGTCAGCCTTCTTCCAGTAGTCGATGACCTTCTGGACGGCTTCGGTCTTTTCGGTAGCGGTGATGAACATGGGCATGGAGACTTCGCTCATCATGACGCCGTCTTCCTTGGAAGGGGTGGTAGCGCGGGAGGCCAGATATTCATCATCAATGCCGGTGATACCGATGCAGGCAGCGCAGGCCCACTGCAGGGGTTTGGACATGGAATGCTTCATCAGCACGTCGGCGGCATCGCCGTAACCGACAGCATAGAAGTTAGAGGAGAAGGAAACGAAGAAGGGACGGTAGGACACGTCGTCGCGCAGAGCGGCGAGGTATTCCACTTCGGACTCGATGTCGCCCCACTGCTGGTCAACGGGCTCAGCCAGAACAGCATGGAACACATACTTGTCGGCGGCGTCCTTCCAGCCGGACTCAACGAAGAAGCCCCAGGTATTCACGCCGGAAGGAACGGTGATGAACACGGTGGGCTGGTTGTAAACGGTGCCCTCGGGAATGTAGAACTTGGCAGTACGGGTCACGTTCTCATTCACATAGCAGTCGAAGTTGTAGTAGCCGTGCAGGACCTGTCCATAGTAGTCTTCGTAGTTGATGAACATGTCCTCGGCATCGGGGAGTTCCTGGGCTTCCACAGCCAGATACTCGGGCGCATTCATGTCAGCCATGGCGACAGAAGCGGTGAATACCAGCAGAAGAGCCAGCAGGAGGAGAGCCAGTTTCTTCATAGAGAGATACCTTCCTCTTTGCTGTATTTGCGGACGGAGTTGCCCGGCCGCATGTTTGTGTAAAAATTATATCGGTTTTCGACCTTACATGCCAGTATACATATCATGACCTATTTCAAAATATTTCCTGAAACATTTCTAAATGCGTTATAAAAAGCATCAGACGTTTCATTTTCTTTCATTTTTGCAACAAAAAAGCCCGTCCGACCGGACGGGCTAAAGCACGTTTGGATACGAATCAGAACACTTCAAAATTGAACAGGTGCGCCACGGAGCTGCCGTAATCGTTGACCTTGGTCTCACTGAACCAGGTGGTGAGCGGGATAAAGCGGATCGCCTGTGCCTCGACGTTCAGTTCCTTTTTGATGAAACGCTGATGGTTTTCCGCATCTTCAAACACGGTCAACCATGCACCGTCGGCACCCTGGGCTTCAATCCTGTAGTGCTTGATGAGGCACTTGGGGAAGCCAAAGGTGGTGTTGTTGTAGCTGGCGGCATAGAACATGACGGAGGTGGTGTTCAGACCGTCGGGGTTGCCGTCGATGAACTCACGGTTCAGGTCGCTGTCCAGCACCAGACGGAAGCCGTTCACCTTTTTGACACCGTCAAAGGTGTAGGTGATGGGCTTCTCGGTCTTGCCGAAGTAGCCGTTATCCTTGCCCCAGATGCGGCGATCCACACCGTTGATGAGGTCGGAGCAGTCACCGTAGCCGCAGGTCAGGGACGCCTCAAGGCTCAGCGGCGCGATGGGACGCTTGAAGCCAGGCAGGAAGCAGTCATCTTCCATCAGGGCATTCTGAATATCGGTGATCAGCTTTTCCCCCGCTTCCCGCGGCAGCATGCCTTTTTTGACCGCCAAAGCAGCACCGGTGCCCACCGCCTGACCGATGGTACCGATGGTGCCCATCACGCGGGAGGAGCTGAAGGCGATGTGGGAGGCGGAAATGTTGCGTCCCGCGCACATCAGGTTATCGATGTTGACGGAATACAGGCTGCGCCACGGAATGGGATAGGGCTCGGACAGGCGGCGCTTCTGCAAGTGACCGCCGTTGTTTTTGGTGCCGTCCATCCAGAAGCCGCCCGGCAGGTGATTATCGATCTGCCAGCCGCCGTAGGCGACGGTATCGGCAAAAGGAGTGCAGTTTTCCACATCGTGCTGGGTCAGCACATAGTCGCCCACATAGCGGCGGCTTTCGCGCTTGCCGGGCAGGAAGCCGACCCATTCGAGATCCCAATTGTCGGCACCGTGATCGCCGTGGTTTTTGATATGATCCCACACGCCGAAGGCGATTTTGAGCAGTTCATCCTTGACCGTTTCGGTGTCGTGGATGCTGTCCACCATGCCGCCCAGCTCCACCCAGTAGAAGTTGGTATTCATGGCGTACAGATCGTGCGGCTTGTTCTTCATGGCGTCATCATCGGGGAAGGAATACGCCCAAGCCGGCGGCGTGTAGGTGATCTTATGGTCGGTCTCGCGGCATTGGATGAGCACACTCATGCCCATGGTATGGTTATCTGCGACATCCAGACCGAATTCTTCATTATATTCGCTCTTGGCTTCACGACCCACACGGTATTCCGCGCCGCACAGCTCCGCCAGGATGGAATCGCCCGAGGCGTCGACAAAGATATCCGCCTCGACCGTCTGCCAGGTATAGGTGGTCAGCTGGAAGCCCTTGACCCACTTGATATGACCGTTTTCGGTGCCGGCATCGCAGCAGGCGCAGTTGAGCAGCAGCTCGATATTCTCTTCAAAACGCACCTTTTCGTACAGAAGAGCATCCCACGTGGTGTAGTTGCGGCGGGGGTTGCGGTACATGTTCTCCAGCTGGATCTCTTCCATGATGCCTGTTTCCTGAAGATCGCGCACACGGGTGCCGGCGCCGGAGATCCACATACGGATCTCGCTGCTGGCGTTGCCGCCCAGCACGGGACGATCCTGCATCAGGACGACCTTGGCGCCGTGACGCGCTGCGGCGATGGCGGTGAACATGCCGCCGATGCCGCCGCCCACCACACAGATATCCGCCTTGCGGCTGACCGTTTTAAGCATTTCGGACATTGGAATTACCTCCTGTATTTATAAAAGTTCAGTATGCATGCAATTGGTCGGAATATAATCAAGACCCATTTCCATCATGGTCTGGACGGCTTCCACGCTGTCCCCCGCCCGCAGGCAGACCTTGAGACCGTGTTCATGGGCGAGAGCGATCTTTTCCACGGGGCGGCTGCTCCAATCGGGAATGTTCCAGCTGAGACCCGCGTTGCCCAGTGCCGCCAGCTCGGAAAGGCGTTCCTCCTTGGCAAAGATCCAGTGCACAAAGGCTTTGGGAGCCAGACGGCGGCTTTCGATCAGCCAGTCGAGCTTGGA
>JAKSQG010000051.1 GCA_024404275.1 Clostridia bacterium
TTGGAGGTGATATCGTAGGCAATGCGGTTGATGCCGCGCACCTCATTGACGATACGGACGCTGACGCGGTCGAGCACCTCATAGGGGATGCGCACCCAATCGGCGGTCATGAAGTCATCGGTGGCTACGGCACGCAGGGCGCAGGTATAGTCGTAGGTACGGCCATCGCCCATGACGCCTACGGAGCGGCAGTTGGTCAGCACGGCAAAGTACTGGCTGATGCGGGTGTTCCAGCCGGCTTTGGCAATCTCCTCACGGAAGATGGCGTCGGCCTCACGCAGGATATCGCACTTTTCCTTGGTGACTTCGCCGATGATGCGGATGCCCAGACCGGGACCGGGGAAGGGCTGACGGGTGACCAGATATTCGGGCAGCTCCAGCTCACGACCCAGCTGACGCACTTCATCCTTGAAGAGCATGCGCAGGGGCTCAATGATCTCCTTGAAATCAACATAATCGGGCAGGCCGCCCACGTTGTGGTGGCTCTTGATGACGGCGGCGCCGGCTTTGCCGCTGCCGCTTTCGATGACATCGGGATAAATGGTGCCCTGCGCCAGATAGTCGACCTGACCGATGCTCTTGCCCACCTTTTCAAACACGCGGATGAACTGCTCGCCGATGATCTTGCGCTTGCTTTCGGGCTCGGTCACACCGGCCAGAGCAGTCAGGAAGCGTTCTTCTTCATTCATGCGGATCAGATTGATATCCCACTTGGAGAAGGCGGCTTCCACTTCGTCGCCTTCATCCTTGCGCATCAGACCATGATCGACAAAGACGCAGGTCAGCTGATTACCCACGGCTTCGGCCAGCAGGGCGGCAGCTACGGAGCTGTCCACACCGCCGGAGAGCGCCAGCAGTACGCGGCCGCTGCCCACCTTTTCGCGGATGGCGGCAATGGCGGTCTTGCAGTAATCGCTCATCGTCCAGTCACCGGCTGCATGGCAGACCTCGTAGAGGAAGTTATACAGCATTTTGGTGCCGTTTTCGGTATGGTTGACTTCGGGGTGGAACTGCACGCCGTAGAAGCCCTTTTCCACATTGGCAATGGCCACGTTGGGGCAGGCATCGGAGTGCGCGGTCAGGGCGAATCCATCGGGCACCTTGGCCATGTAGTCGCCGTGGCTCATCCAGGAAATGCCCGTTTCAGGCAGACCCTTGAAAAGCGGGTTGGTGGTATCAAAGTAGGTTACGGTCTTGCCGTACTCGCGGGCGGAATCCTCCTGCGCGGGGGTCACCTGACCGCCGAGGGCATCGGCCATCAGCTGGCAGCCGTAGCAAATGCCGAGAATCGGCACACCGAGTTCAAAAATCTCTTTGGTATAGTGGGGAGCGTCGGCTTCATACACGCTGCCCGGTCCGCCGGTAAAGATGATGCCGATGGGGTTCATCGCCTTGATCTTTTCGATGGGGGTGGTGTAGGGCAGCACCTCGCTGTAAACGCGGCACTCACGTACACGGCGTGCAATCAGCTGATTATACTGTCCGCCAAAATCCAGAATGATGACCTTTTGTGTTTCAGACATGGGCAGCCTCCAGGTTATTTTGTACTTGTGTATTATGCCATAAATCGTCGCGGGTTGCAATGCCGTATTGCAGTTTAATCAAAAAGCCGGCAGGGTTTCTGCCGGCTTGATGAATCAGCCTTTGATCTCCTTGAGCAGCTTGAGCGCCACATCGGGATAGTTGGTGATGATGCGGTCCGCGCCGATGTTGATGGCATAGCGCAGGTCAGCTTCGGTGTTGACGGTCCAGGGATTGACCTCAATGCCCAGACGATGGGCGGCTTCGACCTCGCCGGGCACACGCAGCTCGCTCTGATGGGGATGCAGCGCGTCCACCTGCAGGGTGCGGGCATAGTTCCAGGGCTCATAGAGGGTAGCATGATACAGAAGGCCGCAGGGGGCGTTCTTATCGATGGCCTTCATGCGCAGCAGGCTGTAATGATTGAAGGAGGAATACATCACGCGGTCGGTCATGCCGGTCTTGGCAGCGGCTTCTGCGCAGCGGGCTTCCAGATTGGCGTAATCGATGACGCTGTTTTTCATTTCCACGTTGACATACAGACCGGTGGGGTACAGCAATTCATAGACTTCTTCCAGCGTCAGCAGCGTGCCTTTCTCGTACTCGGGGTGCATTTTGTTGAAGTTGTAGCTGCGGAGTTCTTTCCACGTCATATCGGCGATACGACCGGAGCCGTTGGAAACGCGGTCGATGGTTTCATCGTGGGCGACGACCAGCTCGCCGCTTTTGCAGATGTGAACATCCAGCTCGACACCGAAGGCGTTCTGCTTGGCAGCCAGCTCAAAGGCTTCCAGCGTGTTTTCGGGCGCGTAGCCGGAGGCGCCGCGGTGCGCGTAAATGACCTGAGGCATAATGATATCTCCTTTTTTGAAATGTTGATGGGTTAGACCCATTATAGCACTTTCAGAGGACAATGACACACCAAATGCGGGATTTTTTTCAGCGGAACATCGTAAGACCAAAGGTGAGCAGCCACAGACAGGCGCATACCGCGGTTATGATGCCGCGAACTTTGGCCAGCGTGCCTGTTTCCGCCTGAGTTGTGTCCTTGCCGCTTCTTTTGAACAGTACCAGAGCAATATAGCACAGTATGATCAATGCTGCGCCAATGCTCGACCATATTTTGCCCACTGCGCCGAACAAAAACAGCAGGTTCAGTGCCGCAGCCAGCGCGCAGGACAGCGCAATGAGCCACAGAAGAGCTTTTTTCATAATTGGATCCTCCTGCCTGGGAGTGTCAGATGTTTTTCAGCCAGCGGGCGGCAAGCTCGATCCAACCGCCGTTTTCGGGATGATGGTCATGGGGATGGGCTTTGCAGCTTTCCTCATTGCACAGGGCGGTGCCGTGGGGACCGTGCGCGTAGATGTGCATCTCGCAGGGAACGCCCGCTTTTTTAAGGGCGGTGGCCATCAGCAGGCTGTTTTCCACGGGGACGATCTCGTCCTCCCAGGTGTGCCACAAAAACGCAGGCGGCGCATCGGAGGTGACATGCGTTTCGATGGAGACGTCGGGCATTTTGACGGGATAATCCTTGCCCAGCAGGCGGACAAAGGAGTTGTCATGACGGTGTTCGCCGCTGGTGATGACGGGGTAGCACAGGATCATGGCGTCGGGACGACCGGCTTTGCCGTAAGGAAGTGTCTGCCAGAAAACGCCGAGGCTGGCAGCCAGATGACCGCCGGCGGAGAAACCCATGATGGCGATATGATCGGGCTGACAGCACCATTCCTCCGCATGCGCACGGCAGTAAGCGACGGCTTCCGCTGCCTCGTTCAGCGCGGTGGGGAATACGGCGGGCTCGCAGGAATATTCGACAATAACGACGGAAATGCCCATGGTCATCAGCCGCAGAGCAACGGGCTCGCCCTCGTGGGGCACACGGTGCTTGTAGCCGCCGCCGGGGCACAGTACGACCAGAGGACGGCGGCGGGTCTCCTCACAGGCTTCGTTGGTTTGCAGATAGGTCAGGATGGACACACCGGTCTCAGGAAGCGTGATGCGGGTATGCAGCATGGTTGCCGCCTCCTTAATCAATAAAGTCAAACTGCATGTCAGTGATCTGTACGGTATCGCCTTCGCCGGCGCCTGCCTTGCGCAGGGCATCGATCACGCCGGTGCGGCGCAGGGTGAAGTGGAACCACTTGACGCTGTCGGTATCGTCAAAGTTGACGCTGTCAATCAGGCGCTGCATGGCACTGCCCTCCACATAGTAGATGCTGCCGGCACGGCGGACCGTGAAGCCGGACAGATCGGGCAGCTCATCCAGAAATTCCTCTTCTTCGTAGGGGCGAAGAACAGGCAGCTCCTTGAGGTGCTGCTCGACCGCATCCAGCAGCTCATCAAAGCCCTTGCGGGTGGCGGCGGAAACGGAGAATACGGGTACATCAGGGTATTTTTCGCGGAAGAGCGCCAGATAATCCTCGCCGTCGGGCAGGTCCATCTTGTTGGCGGCAACGATCTGCGGACGGCTGGCGAGATCGCCGTAGCGGGAAAGTTCCAGATTGATGGCTTCGTAATCGCTGATGGGGTCGCGGCCTTCGCTGCCGGCCATGTCCAGCACATGGATGAGCAGGCGGGTGCGCTCCACATGGCGCAGGAAATCGTGTCCCAGACCGGCGCCATCAGCAGCCCCCTCCACCAGACCGGGGATGTCGGCCATGACATAATCCTGGCCGTGGCGGCGGACGATGCCGAGGTTGGGGGTCAGGGTGGTGAAGTGATAGTTGCCGATCTTGGGCTGCGCGCGGGTCACCACCGACAGGATGGTGCTTTTGCCCACGTTGGGGAAGCCTACCAGACCGACATCGGCGATGGTTTGCAGCTCCAGCGTAAAGCGGAAGGGCTGTGTCTGAATGCCGGGCTTGGCAAAGTTGGGTGCTTGACGGGTGGGGGTGGCAAAATGCGCGTTGCCCCAGCCGCCGCGTCCGCCGTGCAGAAGGACACGGCGCTGACCGTCTTCAAACATATCGGCGACCACACGGCCGTCTTCGCCGCGGACCAGCGTGCCCATGGGCACCTTGATGATCATATCCTCGCCGGCTTTGCCGCTGCAGCGGCCGCCGCGGCCATCCTCACCGTTTTCGGCAAAGAATTTGGATTTGAAACGGAAATCCAGCAGCGTGTGCATGTTGGCGTCCGCCAGCAGGATGATGCTGCCGCCGACACCGCCATCGCCGCCGTCCGGACCGCCGTTGATAACAAACTTTTCACGGTGGAAGGAAACACAGCCGTTGCCGCCGCAGCCGGCTTTGGCCACAAAGGGGGCCTTATCCACAAACATGGCCATGAATGATCACTCCTTCGGGGAAATGCGGCTGCAGGCCCACAAAAGGGCGATGCCCGCAAATACGCAGATGATGCCGGCCACGGAGACCTTGTCAAAGCCCGGGAACACGCAGCCGATGGAGCCAATAACAAAGCCGAGAATGGCGGCATAGGTGATGGTGGGGAACTTTTTGAGCAGGAATTTGATCAGACGGGAGCAATAGACCAGACCGATGACCACACCGATGCCAAAGGGCAGCAGCGTCAGGATGGCGCTTACCATGCCGGAGCCGAAGGAGGTCAGGGCGGCGATGGCGGCCATCAGCGGGCCGTACACGCCGATGAGCAGCATGATGAAAGAACCGGAGATGCCGGGAATGATCATGGTGGCGGAGGCGATGATGCCGTAGACGACCATCATCAGCATCTGCAGTACATTGATGCCGCCCTGCACAGAGCCGGCTTTGGCGGCTTCCTTGGCGGCAGTGTCATCACCGGAGAGCATCATGGGGATCATGATGCCAAGACCGATGGCGAAGGCGATGATGCCCGCGGGGGTAATCGTCAGTTTCTTGGCGGGCAGGAAGGCCGATTTGAACAGCCCCGGAATGCTGCCCAGAATGACGCCGATAAAGAACATGGCGGCTTCGGCGGCGTAGGCGGTCAGCAGCCAGTTCATCAGCTTACCGAAGGCCAGAATGGCCACAACGGCGCCAACGGCAAAGGTGACAAGGAACTTCCATTCCTTTTTGATGTTATGAAGGGGGTCGGACAGGATGGCGAGCAGACGCTCATACACGCCGAATACCACGGCCATGGTGCCGCCGGAAACGCCGGGAATGACATTGGCCAGCCCGAACACGGCACCGGCGAGAACAAAGAACAACAGCTGCATGATTCATTTCTCCTTGATTGCATTGGGAACGCAAAAACGTCCTTTTACAGTATACATGAAAAAGAGAAAAAAGTCATCTGATTTTATGTGCAAAGAGCGATGGCAGAGGATATTTTTCACCTCCGTGGACAAAACCTGCCCTGAAACGCGGAGATGACTTTGAAGAAGGTGATTTATTGGCAAAAAACGCGAAAAATACAGGGATTATGCCGCAAAATCGGTTGACATCCTTGCTGCACTGCGATAAGATAAGACGAACTGAATAGCAATGAAGGGATAGAGGCGCAGCAAACAGAAGTACCGCCGGCGCAAAGGCCACGCACAGCCGTTGCCGGAGGGGAAAGGGGATGCTGCCGAAGGGCGGAGAAGGCGAGACCGCTCTGGGCGGACGGAGAATATCCGTCTGACTGTCGCGAAAGCGGAGAGCTATACGGAGTCATTGCGGACAGAGGAGGCGGCGGGTCCGCCTGTACGATTCCGCAGAATTTATCGGCCGGAGCTCACGCACCGGTCGTTCTTTATGCCCTCCGGCTGTCCGGATGAAAAACAAGGAGCAAAACACCATGAGAAAGCAGCCTGTATTCCGCGGTGTGGCAACCGCGCTGATCACGCCTCTGGATGAAAACGGCGTCAATTATGAAGCTTTGGGAAAACTGATCGACTGGCAGATTACCGAGGGTATCAATGCCCTGGTCATTGCCGGCACCACGGGCGAGGGTTCCACCCTGACCGATGAGGAGCATCGTGCCGTACTGCACTATGCCGTGCAGCGTACCGACGGCCGCGTGCCGGTCATTGCCGGTACGGGCTCCAACGATATGGCTTACGCCATTGACCTGACCCGCTATGCCTGCGGCATCGGCTGCGACGCCATGCTGGTGGTGACCCCCTATTATAACAAGGCGACGCAGAACGGCCTGATCAAAATGTACACGGCTATCGCGGACGCCTCCACCAAGCCGCTGATCTTGTACAACGTTCCTTCCCGCACGGGCTGCTCCATTGAGCCTGCCACCTATGCGGTGCTGGCTGACCATCCCAACATTGCGGGCATCAAGGAAGCCAACGGCAACATTTCGAAGATTGTGGATACCTTTGCCAGGGTCGGCGACCGTCTGGATGTGTACAGCGGCAATGACGATCAGATCGTGCCCATCATGTCCATGGGCGGTCAGGGCGTGATCTCTGTTCTGTCCAATGTGATGCCGCGTCAGACGGTGGAAATGTGCAGCCGTTTCTTTGAAGGTGATGTCAAGGGTGCTGCCCGCATGCAGTGCGAATTGCTGCCGCTGATCAACGCTCTCTTCAGTGAGGTGAACCCCATCCCCGTCAAGGCGGCGATGGCGGCCATGGGCTGGTGCAAGAATTATGTGCGCATGCCGCTGACCCCCATGGAAGCGGAGCATGAAAAGGTGCTGCTGGATCTGATGCGTCAGCACGGACTGGTGGACTGAGGACAGGCATGATGAAGATCATCGTAAACGGCGCGATGGGGCATATGGGCCGCATCGTGTGTGAAAAGCTGGCGGCGCGGGAAGAGTTTGAAATTGCCGCAAGAGTGGATAAAGGCGCAACCGAAGAAGGCGTATATGCCGCATTGACGGATTACAGCGGTGAGGCGGACTGCGTGATCGATTTTTCCAATCACGCGGCCACGGAAGAACTGCTGGCGTACTGTACGGAGCGCGGTCTGCCGGTGGTACTTGCCACAACGGGTCATACCGAAGAAGAAAAACAGCTCATTGCCGAAGCATCGAAGAAGACGGCGGTGTTTTATGCCGCCAATATGTCGGTGGGCATTGCCGTGCTGGCGGACCTGGCCAAAAGGGCGGCGGCGCGCTTTCCCGACGCGGATATCGAAATTATCGAGTGGCACCATAACCGCAAGCTGGATGCCCCAAGCGGCACAGCGCTGATGCTGGCAGAAGCCATCCGTCAGGAGCGCGGCGAGGCGGTGCTGCATCCAGGACGCAGCGGCTATGGCAAGCGCGACCCCAAAGAGATCGGCCTCCATGCGGTGCGTGCCGGTAACGAGACCGGCATGCACGAGATTCTGATCTCCAATGGCAATGAGACGCTGACGCTGACGCATAAAGCCGAAAGCCGTGCCCTGTTTGCCGACGGCGCGCTGACGGCTGCCCTGTTTTTGAACAAAAAAGCTCCCGGCCTGTACGGCATGGGCGATATGATGAAAGAATAAAGGAATTACAGAGAATATGAATGCACAGGAAATTATTCAGTATATTGCCGCGGCGGAAAAGAAAACGCCCGTGAAGCTGTACATCCGCACTTCCGCCCCGGTGGACTTTGGCACTGCCAAGGTGTTCGGCGCGGGAGACCGGATCGTCTTTGGCGACTGGAAGGAACTGCAGCCCATTCTGGAAGCGAACAAGGACAGCATCGAAGATTGTGTCATCGAGAATGACCGCCGCAACAGCGCGCTGCCGCTGCTGGACATGAAGGAGATCCCCGCGCGCATTGAGCCCGGCGCCATCATCCGCGAGAAGGTGAGCATCGGCAAAAATGCGGTCATCATGATGGGCGCAGTCATCAACATTGGTGCGGTCATCGGTGAGGGTACCATGATCGATATGGGTGCTGTGCTGGGCGGTCGTGCCACCGTGGGCAACAAGTGCCACATCGGCGCCGGCGCTGTGCTGGCTGGCGTGGTGGAGCCCGCCTCGGCAACACCTGTCATTATTGAGGACAACGTGCTGGTGGGCGCCAACGCGGTGGTGATCGAGGGCGTGCATGTGGGCAAGGATGCCGTGGTCGCTGCCGGTGCTGTGGTCATCGATGATGTGCCTGCCGGCGCTGTGGTGGCGGGATGCCCTGCACGTGTCATCAAGATGAAGGACGCGAAGACCGAGGGCAAGACTGCCCTGGAGGAAGCGCTGAGAACGCTATGAACATGCGGGAGCATCTGAACACGGCAATGTATGATGTGCGGCGCAGCGGCATCCGTGAGTTTGGTCGCCTGGCGGCGGCTACCCCGGGCTGTGTGGCATTGACATTGGGAGAGCCGGATTTTGCCCCGCCCGAGGCCGTGACAGCAGCCGTGGCGGAGGCACTTGCAGCGGGGGAGACCCATTATATCCCCAACAACGGCATCCGTCCGCTGCTGGAGGCCATTGCCGCTTTCGAAAAAAGAGAGAACGGCTTTGAATGTAGTCCCGATGAGATCATTGTGACAGCGGGTGCTACGGGGGCGCTGTTTACGGCACTGTTTGGCATCCTCAATCCGGGCGATGAGGTGATCATTCCCTCGCCCGCTTTTGTATTGTATGCAGAGATCGTGCGCATGGCGCGGGCGGTGCCGGTGGAATACAACACCAAAGCGGATGGTTTTCAGATCAATGGGGAGCATCTGAAGGCTTTGATGAACGATAAGACCAAGGCCATTCTGCTCAACACCCCCAACAATCCCACAGGTACGGTTTATACATCGGAAAGCCTGCAGGCGGTGCGGGAGGCGGTAGCCGGCAAGCCCGTGTTTGTTATCTGCGATGATGTATACCGTCAGTTGTGCTATGAGGGCAAAGCCCCGAGCTTTGCCGATTTTGCCGATATGCGGGAGCAAACGCTGCTGGTGCAGAGCTTTTCCAAGCCCTATGCCATGACGGGCTTCCGCGTGGGCTATCTGATCGCGCCTGCCGAGGTGAAGGAAAGGCTGGAGCTCATCCATCAGTATACGGTGGTTTCCGCTCCCGCGCCCTTCCAAAGAGCCTGCATTGCCGCATTGAACAGCGATATTTCGGTCATGAGGCAGACCTATGCCGAGAGGCGCAAGTATATGCTTTCAAGGCTCAAAAAAATGGGGCTTCAGGCTCCCCAAAACAAAGGGGCGTTTTATCTTTTTCCCGATATCAGCGGACTGGGCTTGACAAGCGAGATGTTCTGCCGCAGAATGATACAGGAGGAAGGGCTGGCAGCCACCCCCGGTGTCTTTTTCGGCACGGAGGGGCATATCCGCCTGACCTATTGCTACGAGATGGCGGCGCTGCGCGAAGGCATGGACCGGCTGGAGCGCTTTGTGAACCGTCTGAGGAAAGAAAATGGAGCTGACTGAAAGGGCATGGGCCCTTGAAAAAGAGCTTGCCGCTTTGCGGGAACAGCTGCATTGCTGTCCGGAGAGGGGCAACCGTGAGTTTGAAACGGCGCGGCTGATCGAAAAGGTGCTGCAAAGCTGCGGCATCCGAACTGTTCGCCTGACCGAGACCGGCGTAATGGGCGTGCTGGAAGGGGCACATCCGGGCAAGACCGTGTGCTTGCGTGCCGATATGGATGCGCTTCCCATCTGCGAGGAAACCGGCGCGGCATTTGCCTCTCAGAACGAGGGCGTCATGCATGCCTGCGGGCATGATATCCATGTAACTGCGGCGCTCGGAGCGGCACGGCTGCTGGCGGAGCGTAGAGAGCAGCTTTGCGGCACGGTACGCTTTCTCTTTCAGCCGGATGAAGAAGAAGACGGCGGAGCGGAGCGTATGATTGCTGCGGGATGTATGGATGGCGCGGATGCGGTGTTCGGGGCGCATGTATGTCCCGACCTGCCGCTGGGTACGGTCGGAATCCGATACGGCAAGTTTTATGCCGCAGCGGATAAGCCCGATATAACAGTTCAGGGGAAAAGCTGCCATGGCGCTACGCCCAAAAATGGCATCGACGCCCGGTACGCGGCGGCGCTGTTGGCAG
>JAKSQG010000052.1 GCA_024404275.1 Clostridia bacterium
TCCAACAGATAACGGTGACCAAGGGTAAAGGGATTGGCATTCATGACGACCGCTGCCGTTTTTTCCCGCGGGCTGTCAGCTTGCTTCAGCGTTTTCAGCCAACTTGAAAAACCCGTCCGGCGGTTTTCCATAAAAACCAGTTTGTCCGGGACACGGGCGATCTCATAAAACCCCAAATCCTGAAAGAATCCCGCGCTCTTCGGTTTGGTATAGAGGAAAAGGTGCATGTTGCCCCTTTCCGCCTGTACCTCACACAGATGAGACACGACAAGGTTCATCAGCCCTTCCCCTTGATGCCGGTGATCCACCGCCATACACCGCAGGGTATTGGCAAAGCAGCTGCCGGTGGCACAAAGGGTAAAGTCATCATCATATACACCGCAGGTATAATCCAAATGAGCGTCCCTGCTGATGCCTTCCTGTATCAGGAGCTTTTCCACAGCCGCCATGGCGCGTTTGTTCGATGCCGAAATAGGCGCGACCGAGTATGCCATGATGATGACTCCTTCCTTTGTTTGATGATGATTACAGCTTTACGGGCTTGATTTTGCGTACAACATCCAGGATGGTGCCATCGCGGGCTTCCAGCACGGCAACGACCTTGTCTTCCCATTCCAGGTCATCCGGGGTGCCGACCAGGCTGTACGCCTTCTCCTGCAGGGACTCAATGGTCACATGCGGGATGCCGGCTTCGTCCAGGCACTGAATCAGGTCGGGGCGCAGCGGGTTGACGGCGATGCCGTAATCGGTCACCAGCACGTCCACGCAGTCGCCGGGGGTCGTCACGGTCACCACGTTTTTGCAAACAGTCGCCATGCGGCCGCGCACAAGGGGGGTGACAATGATGCAGCACTTGCTGCCGGCTGCCGTATCGGGATGCCCGCCGGGGGCGCCGCGCAGCACGCCGTCAGAACCGGTCAGCACGTTCACGTTGAAGCCGGTATCGATCTCCAGAGCAGCCAGTACCACAAAGTCCAGCTTGTTGACAAATGCGCCTTTATTAGCGGGGTTGGCGTACTGACTGGCGCTCATCTCATAATGACCGGGCGTCTGGTTGATGCTGTTCACGGCGTCCAGGTCAAAGTCCTGCACGTCAATGACCTTGCCGACCAGGCCCTTTTTGAGCATTTCGACCATGGGGCCGCAGATGCCGCCAATGGCCCAGCCCATCTTGATGCCGCGCTTGTTCATCTCCTGCTCCAGGAACAGGTTGGCCGCCAGGGAGGGGCCGCCGACGCCGGTCTGGAAGGAGAAACCATCCTTGAAATAGGGGGTGGAGGCGATCACCTTCGCCACGTTTTCCGCCATCATCAGGTCACGGGGATTCTGGCTGATACGGGCAGCGGCGGAAGCGATCTTCTTGGGGTTGCCGATGGAATCGACTACCACTACGGCGTCCACATCGATCGCCTCCACAGAGGCGGGCATATTCGGGAAGTCTACCAGGCAGTCGGTCACAACGATCACATGGTCGGCATACTTGGCGTCCGTCATCGCATAACCCAGGGAGCCGCAGTTGCTCTTGCCGCCGATGCCGCGGCAGTTGCCGACGCAGTCACTGGTGGGAGCGGCCACCACGGCGATATCAATGTGCACCTCACCGGCCTCAATGGCGCGGGGACGGCCGCCGTGGCTGCGGATGATGGCAGGGGTCTTCAGCTTGCCCGCGGAAACGACCTCACCGATCTTACCGCGGATACCGCTGGTCTGGATGGCAACGACTTTGCCATCCTCAATGTACTGGGCAACGGGGTCGTGTGCCTCTCCCAGAGAAGTGGCGGCGATGGTGATCTCGTCCAGACCAAGCTCCTCAATGGCGGCCTGCATGACCATGTTGACAACAAAGTCACCGTTGCGCAGATGATGATGGAAGGAGAAGGTCATGCCGCTCCTGGCGCCCACGGCCTTCAGCGCGTCCACGATGGAGTCAACGATTTTGCTCTCCTGAGGCTTCTCATAGCGGCGGGTCTTCGGGGCGGCCTTCTGCATGTACTTGCCGTCCATGTAATTCTTGCCCTGATACACCTCACGGCCATTCGTCAGCAGACTTTCGGGAATGTCGCGACCTACAGCGTTTTTCATACCAGATCCCCCTCATACATGCCGCAGGCCTTCGCCAGCTTGAGCGTGCGCTCGGCGCCGGGAATAAAGGCCACGTCGACCATTTTGCCATTGACAGTAAACACGCCGATGCCCTTGGCCTGCGCCTCGCGGAAGGCGCTGACCCACGCTTCGGCCTGCGCTACTTCCTTCTCGGTGGGTGCAAAGATCTCGTGCACGGGACGGATCTGCTTGGGGTTGATCAGCGATTTGCCATCAAAGCCCATTTCCTTGTTTTGGCGTACCTCGGCCAGGAAGCCTTCGGTGTCATCCAGATCGGTAAATACGGTATCAAAGCACTGCACACCGGCGGCACGGGCGGCGATCAGCATCTGACCGCGGGCCACCAACATATCCACACCGCTTACGGTGGGCTTGGTCTGCATGCACTTGCGGAAGTCGCCGCCGGAGATGGCCACGCCAAACATACGGGGAGAAGCGGCGCAGATCTCGTAGGCGTTGAGGATACCCTTGGGGCTTTCCAGGGCGGCCATCAGCAGCGTGCGACCCACTTCTACGCCGAATTCCTTTTCGGCCTCTTCCACAGCCTTTTCCACGGTCAGCACATCCTGCGCGCTTTCGCACTTGGCAATGCGGATGCCGTCGGCACCGCCGGCCACACACACGCGGATGTCCTCCTGCCAATGGGGCGTATCCAGACCGTTGATGCGCACGATCACTTCGGTGTCGCCGTAATCAATGGTCTTGAGGGCATGATACAGGGAGAAACGGGCCGCGTCCTTCTGGTTTTCGGCCACGGCATCCTCCAGATCCAGCATGATGGAGTCCACACCGTAGATGTAGGCGTCCTTGATCAGGCCGGGTTTCTGCGCGTTCATGAACATCATGGAACGGCGCAGACGGAAACGTTCAGGTCTGGGACGAGGAATCATTTCAGTGCACCTCCCCAGGGAAGATTTTTATCACTTTTACCACAGGAACGAAAAACCGCGCATTCCACGCGAGCCTTGATGGTGCAGTCAAGCGCGCCTTTATCAACGATCGTGACTTTAGCATTGGTGACTTCCAGACGCTCAAGCGTTTCCAGCACGGTCGCCTTGATCTGCCGGCCGTACTGATTCATGACGCTGGAAGTGATGTCCAGCTCAATGCCGTTCTCGATCGGTTCAATCGCTACCTGCAGATCGCTGGATTCCAGCGTACCCGCAACCGCGTTGTTTTCGATCTTCATTATTTCTTCCTCCCGTGAAGAATTTTCTTTTATTTTTTTGAATGGTTCAAAGCTTTTTCGAGTCCGGCAGCATCCTTCAAAGAGACGCGGATGTCCGAAGACATCCACGTTCCGGATACAACCCCGATTTGGTAAAACCCGCGCAGAACCCACGCGAACGCAGGCCTGCGCGGGTAACCTGTTGATTTTAATTGGCCTTGGCCTTTTTGCCGGTCAGCTTCTTCAGCAGCGGCAGATACAGGGGACTGAGCAGCATCAGGATGCACGCGCTCATCACGATCGCGGCGATGGGGGTTCCAAACAGGGCCTGGAACACATTGGCGCGGTTCATCACATAGGCACGGCTGAAATGCTCTTCGCACATGCGGCCGAGAACCAGACCGAGAACGATGGCAGCGCTGTTCAGGTGCATGTATTTGACTGCAATGCCCAAAGCACCGGCCAGAACCATGATGAATACACCAATGGCTGCGCCCTCGGAGTAGGAACCGATGACAGCCAGCATGATAATGATCGGTCCGAGATAGAAGTAAGGAATTGCCAGAATCTGCGCGAACACCTTGGCAATACCCATGGCAACGATAACCATCAGAATGTTGGTCACGATCATGGTGATGAAGGTGGCGGACAGGTATTCGGGCTGATTGGTCAGCAGGAGGGGACCCATCTGAACGCCTTTCAGGGCCAGAGCGGAAGCCATAACGGCAGCCGCGTTACCGCCGGGGATACCCAGGCAGAGCAGCGGGACCATGGCGCCGCCGGTCGCGGCGTTGTTGGATGCTTCGGAAGCGGCGATACCATCGATGATACCGGTACCGAACTTTTCGGGATACTTGGAGAGCTTGTTCTCCATGGTGTAGCACATGAAGGAGGCGATGGTTGCGCCAGCGCCGGGCAGAATACCGATCACAGTACCCACCACAGAGCAACGCAGCAGCGTCCACTTGACGCCCCAGACTTCCTTCAGAGAGGGCATCTTGGTGCTGACCTTGCCGTTCGTGCCGCCGACGCCATCCTGAGCGGACAGGCGCTTCTTGGCGTTGGTCTGCTTGAGGACTTCAGTCACGGCGAACAGACCGATCAGTACGGGGATCATGTCAACACCAGCCATCAGTTCACGGGAACCGAAAGTAAGGCGGGTCACACCGGCCTGGGGATCCTGACCGATACAGGCCAGCAGCAGACCAATCAGACCGGAAATGATGGTCGTCAGAATGTGATCCATATCCAAGACGGACAGAATGGACAGACCCAGGAAGGTGATGGCGAACAGGTCACCCTGACCGAACGCCAGAGCAGCCTTGGCCAGGGGGCTGGCCATGGCAAACATGACGATAGCGGAGAACAGACCGCCAACGGCAGAAGCCAGCAGGGCGATGCCCAGAGCTTTTCCGGCCTCGCCGCGCTGCGCCATGGGATATCCGTCAAACGTCGTGGGGGCGGAAGACGGAACGCCGGGGATTTTAAACAGAATGGCGGTAATGGAACCACCGGTAATGGAAGAGCAGTAGATGGCGGTCAGGAACACGATGGCCGGCACAGGACCCATCGTATAAGTGAAGGTCAGGCCCAGGGCAACGGCCATGGTGGCAGAAACGCCGGGCAGAGCACCGAAGATCGTACCCAGAACAATGGCCAGGATGACCATCAGGAACTGACCACCGGCAAAAACAGCGGACAAACCGCTGACAAACATCTCACCGAAACTCACGATTTATCCACCTCCTTAAACAAGACTTTCGAGGAACAGGGCCATGTTGCGCAGGAAGGGAACCTCGCCGCGGGGCAGGTTCACATCCAACAGACCGCAGAAGAGCAGATGCAGCACGAAGGCCAGCACCACAGAGACGATCAGTAGACGCCAGATCTTCTTTTCGCCCAGCAGCATGCCATAGAAAAACAGCACCAGGAAAGCGGTGACAACAAAGCCCAGATACTCCAGGACAAAGGCAGCGGCAGCGAGAACGACCATGCCCAGGAACATCTTGGACTTGAGGAATTCCCAGCTGTTTTTGCCGAAGGTCTTGAGGTTGAAGTCCTTGTTGTTCTTATTCTTGAGGATGATTTTGACAATGTTGGCAATCAGGCAGATCATCAGCAGAATGATGATCAGTTTCGGCCAAACATCTGGCATCAGATTGTTGGGATTCTTCAGATAACTCTTCGGAATCTTGGCTTCCAGAACGTGTGTGAAATAGGTATAGCCCAGGAACACGACCAGGAGCACATTGCAGAACAGCTCAAACAAAAGCGTTCAACTCCTTATACTTTCATAAATAGAAAAATGCAGAAGGAGGGACAGCCCTCCCTCTGCCAGGATGGGTGATGTTGTGACAATCAGAGAATTACTTCAGATCGTCGTAGTCCTTCTCCAGCAGATCCTGCTCGAGATAGTAGTCACGCAGATCCTTGTACTCGGCCAGTTCGAAGTTGCGCAGGTCTTCGCCGGCGGCATGGATTTCACGCTCGTCGTAAGCGGCATCATGCAGGAACTGCTGCCAGGTGGGATCCAGGCGGGCTTCTTCGACAGCGGCGACCAGAGCGTCGATAGCGCCCTGAGGAGTGCCCTTCTTGGCGAAGATGGCGCGCCAGGGACCGGCGTAAGAATCGATGCCGACATCAGCGGTGCACTCGCACTCGGGGAAGATGCTCAGACGATGCTCGCAGAACACCAGGATGGGCATAACGTCGCCGGACTCGATCAGACCGCTCACGTCGTCATAACCGCCAACAGCCAGGTCGACGTGGCCGCCGGCCAGGTCGGAGTTGACTTCGGAACCATCGGAGTAGGTAACGATGTTAAGAGCCAAGTCGCCGGTGGCGATCTCCAGGCACATGCCGTCAACGCCGGTGGCGGTCATCATGCCAACGCTCACCTCGTAGGGATGGGCGGCTACATACTGGGTCAGCTCGGTCCAGTTGGAAACACCATAGCGCTCCATGGAAACCTTGGAGGCATACAGCATGTTGATGGAGTGCATCAGCATGTCAACGGGAATCAGTTCATCCTTGAAGTCCATGGAGGTGTAACCGGACAGATCCTGGATGATCAGGGACTGAGTACCAACCATGAAGGTGTAGCCGTCAGCGGGCTGCTTGTAGGTGTATTCCAGACCGTTTACGCCGCCGGCACCGGTCACGTTGTTGACTTCAACGGGAACGCCGAGAATCTTGGTCAGCAGGAGCGCCATGGGACGGATAGCACCGTCAGCGCCGCCGCCCAGACCCCAGGGGCAGACGATTTCGATCTTGCGTTCGAACTTCCAGTCTTCAGCAGAAGCCAGGGAGCACAGACCCACGATCATGATCAGAGAGAGAACCAGAGCGATGATCTTCTTCATAGAGTTTTCCTCCTCTTATATTTCTTAAACGGTATGCATTTGCATCCGTCCAAGTTTCATAAATACCGGAATACCTGCTGTCATCAGCATTTGATTAAGAACGTTCCATGAGAAAATAATAGACGATACACTTCAAAAACTCAAATACAGAAACGGTTATGCGAAGCATAAGCGTGCCCTTATGCATACGGTGGCAAGAGACTGTTTTCTGCTGTCATTCAGGAGGAAATATATCACTTACTTCATTATTAATATAAACGGAATGTTGTTGACATTTATTGATCATGATCCGCCGATGCAGTGGCTTGGTATAACCATACTGCATATCTTATTGACGATTAAGCATGATGATATTCAGTGTTCGTTATGGTGGTATGAGCAACACGGTACAATCACAGATCATATGAAATGGCAACGGCAGAACGTGGAACAAAAACACCATGGGGCAGGAATGATTTTGAATCCGGGATGTATGGAGGAGCTCATTGTATGTTTGTTTGCTATGGATTATGATTGAATTGGCATTGTACAAAAGAGAAAGCCGGTAATAGAATTACAGCAAAGACCGATGCAATCAATGTATCGGCGAACAGGCAGGTATGGATCTGAAAAAGTCTGCCGAAAAAAACAGAATATCGGGAGGAGAAAACATGAAAAAGGTACTTGCTTTTGCTATGGCACTCGTGATACTGGCATGCTGCAGCCTGGCGGTTGCGGAAGGCCGTGCCAAGACGCCTGCCGGTCAGATTGAAGGCGGCCCGAAGGTTTATTTTGTGATCGAGTCTGCTTTCTTCAAGGCGGATAGTGATATCATTATTATCGGCCAGAAGGGCAATGAATACTATAAGCGTTACGATCAGCCTGTTGCTACCACCAAAGTGGATGACGATCTGCTGGTGCCTGTAGATGCTATGAGCAAGATCTTCCAGTTCACCTATGAATATGACGCAGCCACCGGCGCGATCCATTTGGAAGATGAATTTGTGAAGGCCGACTTGGCAATCGGTAGCAAGGATGTCACGATCAACGGCGCGGCGGATACGCTGGGTGCCGCTCCTGCTGAGGTTGATGGCGTTCTGTGCGTTCCTGCGGTGAGCGTTGGTACCAAGGTATTTGAACTGGTAACGGGTGAAAGCCTTGGCTATACCTACCTGTCTTATGTCGAAACCGAACTGCCTGCCGGTTCTACCGGTAACAGCGGCAAAATCACGCAGTTGACCATGCCTGGTAAGATCTACGGTATTATTGAACCTGTCTATTGGTTCGAAGAAGCCCAGATGCTGATGCCCTACCGTGCAACGATTCCCACCAGCTATGATCCTGAGGTTCCCAACGGTCTTGTTGTGTTCCTGCACGGCGGCAGCGGCAATGACAACCGCGATGTGGAACGTGCAACCGTTTATGGCGGCGAAAGCGGCTATCTCTGGGATTTTGTCATGGATAAGTACGGCTTCATTGGTCTGTCTGTAAATGCCTATTGCCAGGGAGACTACGGTTCCAAGGCGAATAACAGCAACCCGGCAACCGCTCGTGCCTCTGTGCTGTGTGAGCATGAGGTTCTGGCTGCGATCGAACAGATCAAGCAGAAGTATAATATTGATGAGAGCAGAATCTTCCTGATGGGCAACTCCATGGGCGGTCTTGGCACTCTTTGGATGGCTTGTGACTATCCGGAGCTGTTTGCCGGCATTTCTCCCAGCCCGGGCTTCAACCCCACCAGAGATCTGAGCGTTTTGGGGGATACTCCGATTCGCGTGGTTCCCAGCACGGAAGATAAGGGTTACAATACGGCATTGGCCAACTACAAGCTCTGGAAGGAAAAGGGCCTGAACATCACCTTCCGCGGTGTGTGTGGCGGCGCTCATAGCATCGGCTGGTCCGAAGTTTTGGACGAAACGATCGCCTTCTTCGCCAGTGTGAAGTAATCTGCCGTTTTTCGAGAGCTGAAAGCAGGGGGACTGATCCGCCCACTGCGCTCTGCTTTTCAAAGAAAGGGTATCTGAACAAAGGACAGCCTGTGACATTGCCACAGGCTGTCCTTTTTGTTTGAATGAGGAGAATCAGATGGTATGATTAGCGGTGCACACTATTTGGTACCTAAGTTAATAGGAATTTGATAGAGAAATGAGGAATAGCTGAATCAATGGCCGGGAAGGTTGGTCTTCCTGGCCATTTTGTATTGAATGTATGTGTCGCGCTATAGAACTGTGCCTTGATTCGGGAACTCTGCTGTGCCGAGGAGGATGAATGAGAGACAGCGTTGAGAACTTACCTGATAAATCAAACAAGTTCTCAACGAAAACTTGATTTTACGAGAATGATGAGGTATGATATCTATTGAGAAGTTGACTGATTTACAAAGCAACTTCTCAACGGAGGCGTACATGGAGATCAAAAGAGAACGATATCTGAATCAGCTTATCTCGTACATGTGGGATGGACAGGTGAAGGTGATCACCGGCATCCGCAGATGCGGAAAGTCTTATTTGCTGCGGAATCTTTTCAGGGATTATCTGAGAAGTGAAGGCGTGGAAGATAAGAATGTTTTGTCATTTGAGCTTGACCTGACCAGGGATATCAAGTACCGTAATCCTTTGCTGCTTGCGGAAGAGGTGCGGAAACGTGCGGAAGATTCTAATGAGAGGTTTTATCTTTTCGTTGATGAGATTCAGATGTCCGACGAGGTGAAGAATCCATATAATCCTGAAGGAAAGCGCATCACTTTTTATGATGCGCTGAACGATCTGCGGTCTTTGTCGAATCTTGATATCTACGTGACGGGCAGCAATTCAAAGATGCTGTCCTCGGATATCCTGACGGAATTCAGGGGGCGCAGCGATGAAATACGTGTGCATCCTTTGAGCTTTGCGGAATACTATTCCGCAGTGGGCGGAGATAAGTACGAAGCATTTGACAGCTATGCTTTCTATGGTGGGATGCCGCTGATCTTGTCGCGTCCAACGGATGCTGCCAAGATGAACTATCTGCAATCGCTGTTTTCTGAAGTGTATTTGAAGGATATTGTTGAAAGAAAAAAGATACATCGAGGAGATGCGCTGGCTGATATCCTCGATCTGCTGTGCTCTTCTGTTGGTTCGCTGACCAATCCCAATGGCGTTGCAAAGGCGCTTAACAGTAAGCAGCAGCTGAGCGGCAAGGAACTGGTTTCACCCAACACGGTGAAAAGTTACATGGACTGTCTGGATGATGCATTTTTGTTCCATGCATGTAAGCGCTGGGATGTAAAAGGAAGAAACTATTTTGACTATCCCAATAAATACTATTGCGAGGATGTGGGGCTTCGTAATGCCCGTATCGGCTTCAGACAGCAGGAAATGACGCACATCATGGAAAACATTATCTACAACGATCTGGTGATCCGCGGCTGTGCGGTGGATGTTGGCGTGGTGTTCGGTCCTGCAAGGGATAGCAAAGGACGGTCGATTCAGGCAGCGAGGGAGATCGATTTTGTGGCTACGCTGGGAGGCAAGCGATTCTATATTCAATCCGCCTTTGCAATGCCGGATGAAGATAAGGCGGGAACGGAAAGCAGACCATTTACTTTGACGGGGGATTCCTTCCCCAAGATGATCGTCCGGCACGATATCCGCAAACGATGGTATGACGAAAACGGAGTTTTGCACATTGGTGTGATCGATTTCCTG
>JAKSQG010000053.1 GCA_024404275.1 Clostridia bacterium
TACGTGGGGCGAAGCGTGCTGACGTCAAACTCCACACTGGCGTTTTCCGCCCCGGGGGTGGAGAGGGCGTAAGCCTTGAGTTCACTGTAATGCGTGGTCGCCACGGTGCGGATGCCGCGTTTCAGCAACGTATCCAGAATGGTCTGCGCCAACGCAGCACCCTCGGTGGGGTCGGTACCTGCACCGAGCTCATCAAACAGCACCAGATCGTTCTGCTCCACATTGGAAAGAATATCGACAATGTTCTTCATGTGGGAGGAGAAGGTGGACAGGGACTGTTCAATGCTCTGTTCATCGCCGATATCGGCAAAGATCTGTCCAAAGACCGCCAACTCGGTTCCAAGGTCGGCGGGCACATGCAAGCCCGCCTGCGCCATCAGGCTGAGCAGACCCACGGTTTTCAGCGTCACCGTTTTTCCGCCCGTGTTGGGACCGGTAATGATGAGGGTAGTAAAATCCTGCCCCATCCACAGGTCACAGGGGACCACTTTTTCGGGATCGATCAGCGGATGCCTTGCCCGCACCAGCTTGACCCTTCCCTCCCGGTTCATGTGCGGCAGCACACCGCGCATTTCCCGGGACAAATGACCCTTGCAGAAGATAAAATCCAGTCTGGCCAGCAGGTCAACGTTGTTTTCGATCAGTTCGCCCTGCTCCCCGACCCTTGCGGAAAGGTCGGCCAGGATGCGGGCAATTTCTTCCTTTTCCTTGACCGCCCACTGCTTCAGGTCATTGCCCAGTTCGACCACAGCCAACGGCTCCACAAACAGTGTCGCCCCCGTGGCACTCTGGTCATGCACAAGACCAGGCACCATCTGCCGGTATTCCTGCTTGACGGGCACGCAGTAGCGTCCGTCTCGCATGGTCACAATGTTCTCCTGCAGATACTTTGAAAAGCCGCCGCCATGCACCATGCTGTTCAGCTTTTCGCGCACCCGTTCATTGGCTTGACGGATGTGACGGCGGATATCCGCCAGCGCGGGGCTGGCATGGTCGGACATTTCCTCTTCGCTGATGATGGCGCCGTTGATGGCATCCTCCAGCATACGGAAGGTCTGCAGGTTGCTGGCAAGGCGTGTCAGGCGGGGCGTATTCTCTCTGTCCGTCACCAGTGCAGTACGGGCAGCACGGGCAGCGGACAGGCACCGGGCAATGTCCAGCAGTGCCTTCATGCCCAGCACACCGCCTTTTGCGGCAATGGTCAGGGGATGCCGCACATCATTGAAGGGAATCAGCGGACTTTCGCCCAGATAGGTCAGTATGACCTGTGCCTCCTCCGTTTCCTGCAGCATATCCTCTGCCAGAGCCAGATTATCGGTAGGGCGCAGCGCCATACACTTTTCCCGTCCCATCTCCGTGACGGCGGATTCCGCCAGTCTGGACAGGATCTTGTTGAATTCCAGCACGCGCAGCGTCCGGTCCGTCATCATCCTTGTGCCCTCCCTGTCAGTTTACCCCGGTTTTTACCTTTATTTCAACATTTCCGGGGCATTATTCAAAAACTGTTTACTGTTTATTCATTCTTATTCCACGCCGCGGTCAAAGCGCTCGGCGTAGACGGCAGATGCTTTTCCGCTGCGATACTCTTCCAGAATCCGCAGCGCTTCTTCCTTGCTTTCAGTGGTAAAATCCAGCAGCGCGCCAAAGCCCGGCTGCGGTTTGATCTGCCTTACCTCGCAGCTGAGCAGCTGCACCAGACAGCCTTCCTTTTGCCGCAGCGGCAGCAGCGGAAAACGCTTGCCCGTGCGGTCTGTCAGCGTTTGACCCAAGCACCCCTTGCCCTTCTCGCACAGCCGGCAAGCGCTTCTGTCTCCCTGAAGCCCCAGCGCCGTACGGGCAGGGCAGTGGTTCAGGTACATCAGCCGTGCACGTCCATACACCGGCAGCAACAGCTGTGCCTGCGTCTGACGGCGCATCTCATCGATCTCCGCTCCGCTCAGTTCACGGGGCAGGATCTGCAGTCCGCAACCCAGATACCGCACCATTTCAGACGCTTCGCTGTTCCACACGGGAATGCCCTCACCGCTCATGACAGCACCCTCCTGCGTCAGTTGTCCCGGGCTGGAAACGCAGATTCTGAAGCCGCCGCGGCGCAGGGTTTCCAAAGCGAACTGAAGGGATTCCTCCGTCATCTGCACAGGCAGCACCACCACGGTCTCCCGCGGCAGCTCTTTGAGTGCCTGCGACAGCGCCGGCTCTGTCCAGTCCTGCGGCTGCCACATCACGCCGTCAGCACCTTTTTCCGTCAGTTCCCTGACCCATTCCGCATGGGTGGTCTGCACCCACAAGCCGTTTTTGGGTGTCTCAATCGTTACAGAGACTGTCCCTGCCGTGGTGCCCTTCGGCGGCTCATACGCCTCGAGCAGCCGCTCCCGCAGCTGCTCCAGCGCGTTGCGGCGCAGGCTGTTCAGTTCAGACGCCGCCAGAAAAGCATTTTCGCCCACCAAGGATGCAGTGTTCAATTCAAAGCCGGTCTCCGCGGTCTTGGCAAGGGCACGGCACAGCTTTTCTTCATTCAGCGGCGCTCCGGTCGCAAGCTGAACCATATCCCCCGTCACTTCCGCCACGATGCCGCCGCTCGTCACGCGAAGGCAAGCTGCCTCACCGGGCTTTGCTGTCAGCACAGCATCAAAGGGAACACCCGGCAGCGCATTCTTCTTCTGCCAGCTGTCCCTCGCGTTTTGCAGCAAGGATTCATCATCAATGCGCACCACCGCCGTTCCCGCAGGCACAGGTCCGTGCAAACGCAGCACAGCTTTGCCGCCACGCGATACTTCGGGACCACTGTAAATGATATCCTGCTCCTGATGACCGCGCAGCTGCAGACCGTCCCCATTGTTGATGCGTTTTTCGGCCTTCATTTCCGCCAGAAAAACGCCCCCGCGGCGGATACACTGCAGCACGCTGCCCACAGGCACACCCATGGAAGCAACTCTTTCGGGCTGCATCATCGCCGCGTCCCTGTCCTCGAAGGCATAGCCCTCAAAAAAGCCGCGGGAAAAGACCTGCGAGAGCCGTTCCTTCTCCGCTTCATTCGCCTTGCGGAAGCGTCCCTCCCGCAAAGCATCCAGCGCTTCCCGGTAGGAGCGGGTGACCACAGCGGTATACTCGGGGCGTTTGAGACGCCCTTCGATTTTGAGGGTGCTCACCCCCGCCTCCGCCAGCTCCTTCAGGCGGTCGCGCAGACAGATATCCTTGGGAGAAAGCCACGCCTTGTTTTCCCCCTGCCAGTCATAACGCATGCGGCAGGGCTGTGCACAGCGTCCCCGGTTGCCGCTGCGTCCGCCGATCAAGCCCGAAAAGCGGCACTGACCGCTGACGCTTACGCACTGCGCGCCATGCACAAACACTTCGGTCTCAATGCCGGTATCGGCCACACGGCGGATCTCCTCCAGCGTGCACTCCCGCGCCAGCACCACACGGCTGACGCCAAGCCTTTGCAATAGCCTTGCGCCTGAAGCATTGTGCACGGCCATCTGAGTGCTGGCATGCACACAAAGATCGGGCATTTCTTCTTTGATGAGCCGCAGCACGCCCAAGTCCTGCACCAGCACGGCATCCACCTTGAGCCGCTGCAGCATTTGAAGCGTCTGCCGCACATCTGCCAGTTCATTTTCCTTGATCAGCGTATTGACCGTGACATAAACACGCCGTCCCCGAAGATGACACCATTCCAGTACTTCCTTCAGTTCATCTTCCGAAAAACCGGCATTTACACGCGCGCCAAAGGCCGATGCGCCCAGATACAGCGCATCGGCTCCGGCACACAACGCCGCCATCGCCCCCTCGCGGCTGCCCGCGGGGCACAGTAGCTCCGGCACCTTATTTTGCATGTTCATCCAGCATGCGGCGCAAACGGGTATTATCCTCCTGCGCCTCCGCTACCTCCTGCGCCAGAAGCAGCGCGGCCATCAAAGCAGCGCTCTCCCAGCGGGTCTTTCCGTTTGCCATCATTTCACGCATCTTGCGGTCGACAAGCGCAGCCGCTTGCCGCAGCTTTTCGGGTTCATCACTGCCGCTCAGGCTGATGTCACGTCCACCGATTTTGACGGAGATGGCATTGTTATTGATCATTATCTCAGGCCTTTCAGCTTATTGAAGGGATACTCATGGCCTTCGGTCTCCACACGGATGGTGGCAATGGCCTGCTTTTCAATGGGGCAGTCACGATAGTCGGTACGCACCTTTTCAATGCGCATGGCATGCTCCACGCCTTCCTTGACCAGACCAAACGCGGCATACTGACCATCCAGATGGGGGCTGACGCTGGTCATGATAAAGAACTGACTGCCGGCGGAATTGGGATGCATGGCACGGGCCATGGACAGCACGCCGGGGGTGTGCTTCAGGTCGTTTTTGACGCCGTTCATTTTGAACTCGCCCTTGATGCTGTAGCCGGGGCCGCCGGTGCCGTTGCCATCGGGGTCGCCTCCCTGAATCATGAAGCCGGGGATGACGCGATGGAAGATCAGACCATCATAGAATCCCTTGTTGGCCAGCTCGACAAAGTTGCCCACGCTTTCAGGTGCGATTTCGGGATACAGCTCGCCCTTCATGACAGAGCCGTCCGCCAGCGTAATGGTAAAGATGGGATGAAATACTTCAGACATGTTTTTGCCTCCGTTTTTCAATAAATCAGCACAATGTACCAAGATAAATGATATCCCTGTTTATCGGTTTTGTCAACGGTACGGCCATGGAAGGCCATGCAGGGCCATGTTCGTTTTCTCATCCGCGATATATAATAAAAGACGCTCCGCTTCCGCAGGGGAAACGAAGCGTCTTGAATATCAGCTTCAGATCTTTTCCAGATAGGGGATCATGGCGCTGAGGCGGTCAAAGGTCAGATGAGGCTTGATCTCGCTCTTTTCGCGATCCTCCCAGGTGGTCTCGCCGCTCATGACCAGAATGCTGGTCATACCGAAGTTGACGCCGGTGGCAATATCGGTGTACAGACGGTCACCGCACATGGCCAGCTCATCGGGCTGAAGACCGGTCACCTGCAGGGCATCCTTGACGATGCCGGAATAGGGCTTGCCGATGATCAGTTCGGGCTCACGGCCGGTGCTCGCCTTGATGAAGGCAATGATGGCGCCGATATCAGGCGCAAAGCCCGTCTCGGTGGGGCAATTGTAATCGGGATGGGTGGCGATATAAGGCAGACCGGCACGCACAAAGTCGCACACGGCCGTCATTTTGGCATAGTCCAGCTCGGTATCGTAGGCGATCAGCACATAATCGGGGTTCTCATTATCCACTTCGAGGCCCATCTTATCCATTTCGGCCTTGAGGATGTGGTTGCCCAGCAGAAACGCCTTTTTGCCGGGGAAAGCCGCCTTGCAGTAGCGGGCAGCCGCCTGACCGCTGGTCAGAATGTTGCGGAAGACGGGGCGCACGTTCATGCGTTCCAGCTTCTTCTCATAAAAATCAGCGGACTTGGAGGAGTTATTGGTCAGAAACAGCACGCTGCGGCCGGTTGCCTCACAGGCATCCAGAAAATCCAGCGAGCCCTCCAGAATCTGGTTGCCCAGATAGAAGGTACCGTCCATGTCCAACATAAAACACTTGATCTTGGCCAGCATCGCCTTGATCTGTTCGGTGGACATTCCGTTCACCATTTCGGGAGTTTTATTCATTGCCGCTTACTTCCTTTCCCGTATTTAAAACCGCGCGGGGCTTCAAAAAGCCCTCGGCGTCAGCTTCCCACACACCAATAAACGTGTCTTTGCAATATAACCTTGCAGGACCCTTTTCCCCCTGCCAGTCCGAGCTCCCCAACGGTACACCGTTGACGACCTTTTTCCACAGCCGCTCCCGGGCGTCAATGCGGGGCAGATGCCCAAGCGGGGCATCCGGTGCCAGAATCAGGCTTTCCAACGTGCCGTTTTCCTTCGCCTCGCGAAGTTCCTCGGGCGTATAGGCCGTCTCCAGCGTAAAGGCACCCGTCTGCTCACGCAGCAGAAAACGCATATGCGCCGGGCAGTTCAGTGCCGCCCCGATATCATGGCACAGCGTACGGATGTAGGTGCCGCGTCCGCAGGTGATCCGCATCAGAAAGCCGTGGCGGGGCGTTTCCTCCAGCAGTTCGATGTTTTCCACAAAGATGGGACGAGGCTCAATTTCCGCCTCAATGCCCTGCCGAGCCAGTGAATACAGCGTTCTGCCGTTCTGCTTGAGCGCCGAATACATGGGCGGGCGCTGCAGGATATCGCCGATGAACATCGGCAGCACGGCCTTTATCGCCGCGGCATCGGGATAATTCTCCCCCACCGCGATCACCGTGCCCTGCGCATCCTGCGTATCGGTCGCGTATCCAAAGGCAATTTCCGCCAGATATACCTTACGCTTTTCCACCAGAAAGTCAAACAATCTGGCAGCGCGTCCCACCATGACCGGCAGCACGCCGCAGGCTTCGGGGTCCAGTGTGCCCGCATGACCGGCTTTCATGCCCGTCAGGTGCTTGACAAGCCCCACCACGCCGCCGCTGGACATTCCCGGGGGCTTGAGCACGTTGATATAACCATCCATCATGCCTTCAATGCCTGCTCCATCATGTCCATCATGCGTGCGGAGGTGTTTTCAAAGCTGTCCTTCACCAGACATCCGGAAGCCAGCTTGTGCCCGCCGCCGCCAAACGCCACGGCAATGACCGAAACATCATAGCCGGGCAGCGCACGCAGGGAGTATTTCCAGCCACCCTCGACCTCATCACCCATGAAGCACATTTTTACGCCGGTCAGGTACAGACCGTTGTTGACAATGCCGTTGATATCATCCATCGAAGCACCGCAGGCTGCCTTGTCCTCAAGGCTCAGGCGCATGTACGTTGCCTGACCATCCGCAAAGTAGGTCAGACTGCTCAACGCTTTGCCCAGAGCGGCGATGTGCCCTCGGGATTTGACCATGAACAGCTCACGAGCCGCTTTGGAAATGTCCAATCCCGCTTCCATCAGCTGCTGCATGCAGTAGAAAGTATACGGACGTACACTGCTGAAACGGAAGTTTCCACTGTCCGAATCAATGGCGCAGTACAGCTGATACGCGGTCTCGGCATCGGGCTTTTCACCCAGATCCTCCCACAGACCCAGCACCAGCTCGCCCGCGGCAGCCGCCGCGGCATCCACATGATTGTGCATGGCAAAGCCGGGATTGGTCGGATGATGATCGATCTGCAGCGTCAGCGCCGCCTTTTCAAAATACGGCAGCACCTTATCGCCCATACGGTTCGCTTCGGATACATCCACGCTCAGCGCGGTGTCGATACGGTATGCCGCCAGTTCCTCAGGACGGTGGATCTGTCCCGCATCGGGCAGGCACATCATGGAGGCGGGAACGCCGTCCTGACTGACCAGCACATAGCTTTTCCCCATCCGCTGCAGCAGCCGACCAAGCGCCAGCAGTGAACCGATGGCGTCACCATCCGGCATGATATGACAGCAGACCATAAAGTTGTCCGCGTTTTTCAGCGCGGACAGCATTTGTTGATTATACATTGTCGTTTTCTTCCTTCGGTGCGATCTCACGCAGCACTGCGGCAATATGCACGCCATACTCAATGTTCTGATCGCGGACGAACTGCAGTTCGGGCGTATAACGAAGGGACATGCGGTGTGTCAGCTCACGGCGGATAAATCCGGCGCCGCTCTTAAGCGCTTCCATCACGCCCTTGGCTTTGTCTTCTTCCAGGATGCTGATATACATCTTGGCATACCGGAGGTCACGTGTGACCTCCGCCCGGGTGATGCAGTAGGTGCCGCCCAGGCGGGGGTCGTGCATGTCCTCACGAATGATCTTGTCCGTCTCGCGGCGGACTTCTTCGGAAATCATATCAATGCGAAATTTGCTCAATTCCGGTTACCTCTCGATCTCCTGCTGAACGTAGCATTCGACCTCGTCGTTTTCCTTGATATCGTTGTAGTTTTCCAGACCAACACCGCACTCGTAGCCGCTGGCCACTTCCTTCACGTCGTCCTTGAAGCGGCGCAGGGAGGACAGCTTGCCGTCGAAGACGATCACGTTGTCGCGCACCAGACGCACGGAGGCGTTGCGCTGCAGATGACCGTCGGTGACATAGCAGCCGGCAATGGTGCCCACGCCGGACACGCGGAAGGTGCTGCGCACCTGGGCATGACCGATCACTTCCTCACGGAACTTGGGTGCCAGCATACCCTTCATAGCAGCCTCGATATCCTCGATGGCCTGATAGATGATGCGGTAGAGGCGGATATCCACTTCCTCGCGGGCCGCGGCATCGCGGGCACTGGAGTCGGGACGGATATTAAAGCCGATGATGATGGCGCCAAAGGCACTGGCCAGGTTGACGTCGTCCTTGGTGATGGCACCAACGGCGCTGTGCAGGATGTGCACCTTCACCTCATCGTTGCTCAGCTTTTCAAGGGCCTGCTTCACAGCCTCCACGGAGCCCTGCACAGCGGCCTTCACGATCAGGTTCAGGTTCTTGAGCTTGCCCTCGTTGATGCTGTCAAACAGATTATCCAGAGAAACCTTGGTGGTGGCAGTGCGGGCGGCGCGCATCTTTTCGCGGCGCTCATCGGCCACCTGACGGCTGAGGCGATCATCCTCAACGGCCATCATGTCATCGCCCGCTTCGGGCACTTCGGTAAAGCCGGCGATCTCCACAGGCATGGAAGGACCGGCCTCCTTTACGCGTTCGCCGCGGTCGTTCAGCATGGCGCGCACACGGCCGGAGGCCATGCCCGCAACAATGTTGTCACCCACATGCAGGGTACCGTTCTTCATCAGCACGGTCGCCAGCGGGCCGCGGTTCTTGTCCAGCTTGGCCTCGATGATGACGCCGCGGGCCATACGGTTGGGGTTGGCGCGCAGCTGCAGCATATCAGCCTGCAGCAGGATCATTTCCAGCAGGTTGTCGACGCCATCACCGGTCACGGCGCTGACGGGCACCATGATGGTCTCGCCGCCCCAATCTTCGGGTACCAGGTTGTACGCGGTCAGGTCCTGCATGACGCGGTCGGGGTTGGCGCCTTCCTTATCCATCTTATTGATGGCCACAACGATGGGCACATTGGCCGCCTTGGCGTGGTTGATGGATTCAACGGTCTGGGGCATGACGCCGTCATCGGCGGCAACCACCAGAACGGCGATATCGGTCGCCTGCGTACCGCGGGCACGCATGGCGGTAAAGGCCTCGTGACCGGGGGTATCCAGGAAGGTGATCTTGCGGCCGTCCAGCTCAACGGTGTAAGCACCGATGTGCTGGGTGATGCCGCCCGCCTCACCGGCGGTAACGTGAGATTTACGGATATAGTCCAGCAGAGAGGTCTTGCCGTGGTCAACGTGGCCCATGATGGTGATAACGGGCGGACGGGGCTGCAGATCCTCTTCCTTGTCCTCAAAGTCCGCTTCGCTCAGGGCATCCTCGGCGGTGCGGTCCAGCTTCATCTCCAGTTCAACACCAAACTCGGTGCAGACCAGAGAGGCGGTATCAAAGTCCAGCTCGCTGTTGATGTTGGCCATGATGCCCAGCATCAGGAGCTTCTTGAGGATCTCGCCGGCGGGCTTGCCGATGCGCTCCGTCATGTCCTTGACCGTGATGGTCTCGGCGGTCATATAGGCCTTTTCAATGACGATGGGCGCCATCATCTGCTGCGCGGACACCTGCTTCTTGTTGCCCTTGCTGCGCTTGCCGCCGCGGACGAATTCATCATCCAGACCACCGTCCATGCCGGCATTCTCCTTGGCAAGCTGCTTACGGCTCTTGGCCACGCGCTCGGGATCATGCTGACGGATATACTGCTTCTTGTTCGGATCGTAATTGCTGACGCGTTCCTTTTCCATGACGGGAGCCAGTTCGGCACCGCCGCGGGCAACGCGGTTCTGCTGCGGACGCTGTCCGGGGCCACCCTGACCGGGACGAGCACCCTGACCCTGCGGACGGGGACCGCCCATGCCGGGACGGGGAGCGATCACGCCGGGCTGTCCCTGCGGACGGGGGCCACCCATGCCCGGGCGG